>JBJMGJ010000298.1:0-5556 GCA_045807965.1 Bryobacteraceae bacterium
CAGATACTGAGTTCTGATGCGGAGCCCTTCAATTTCGTACGAACCTTCACCAAAATCGACGAAGTTGATCTCAGCCGCAAGCTGGCCAAGCTCAACAGGAAAATAGGTAAATTCCATCTGTCCCGCAAGCACGTCCGGCAACGACCGTGCGGAGCCCTCGGGGCCGCAGACGGTAAGTTTGCTCCCCGGAACAAAGGCAGGCGCAAAAAACGGGAAACCCTGAATGTGATCCCAGTGTGTGTGGCTCAACAGAATGACGCTCGACATTGGTTTGTCGGCTTTTTCCACTAAGTGCCGCCCCAATAACCGCGCGCCAGTCCCGCAATCGAAAATGATCCGTCGGCCAGAATTTGTAACGAGTTCTACGCACGACGTATTCCCGCCAAAGCAAGTTGTTCCAATGCCGGGAGTCGCGATCGAACCTCGTGTTCCCCAGAAACGCAGCTGCAATTAGGCCTCCGCTGACCCGTCAGACGCAACCCATTGAACAGAAGTTAGGTATCGCGCCAATTCTTCCACCTTGCTGCAAATAGTAGCCGCGTCCGCGACGGAAGCAGCGGACTCGATTTGTGCTCCGAACTCGGAGATCGGATGAAATCCATAGCCCGCGCCAGTGCCTTTTAAGTTATGTCCCAATCGTCGAACTGTTTCGTAGTCTCCCACTCGAACCGCTTCAGTAATCTTTGGCACATCCTGTCGTCGCTTGTCCAGAAATCTAGGAATGACATCCTCAAGTGACGGGTCGACCAGCACGAGTGTTGGCAAGGGTATACTTTCACCCGCTCCGCTCGGCGTGTACCTCCTGATCACCTCTAGCAGCGTGGATCTGCGAATCGGCTTTGTCAGGTGGTACGTAAAACCCGCATCGAGACTCTTTGTCATTGCTTCGGCAAAGGCATGGGCGGTGAGCGCCAAAACCGGGGTGGGTACTGCCCGGTCGCGCTCCATGTGTCGAATCTTTCGCACGGCCGCGTAACCGTCCATCTCCGGCATTTCGACATCCATCAAAACAAGATCGTAATTCCCCGCCGCAAACTTCTCAACGGCCAGCCTGCCGTTCTCCGCGGTATCAATGATGCATTCGGTTCCTTTTAGGTACGAAAGAATAAGGAAGCGGTTGTCTTCAGAATCATCGGCCAGCAGGATTTTCAAACCAGGACTGATCGAGTCTACGGGCATGTTACGGTCCGCTTGACCCCGATTTTCGGGAACGGGTATGCGGCATGGCGCTGACGGCAACTCGTTTGCGCCCACAGCAAACTGCGCAGTGAAATGGAACTTACTGCCTACTCCGACTTCACTTTCGACCCAGATACTTCCATTCATTAACCCGATAAGCTGCCTTGAAATGGATAAGCCCAGACCCGTGCCGCCGTATTTCCGCGTTGTGGAGCTGTCTGCCTGCGCGAAGCTTTCGAAAACCGTACCGATCTTCTGCGCTGGGATCCCTATACCCGTGTCCGATACCACGAAGTGAAGCCAGCCGAATTCTGGCGAAGTCACGTCCGTATCAATGCTGATCTCGACGCCGCCTTTTTCCGTAAACTTCACTGAATTGCCGACCAGGTTGATCAATACCTGGCGGAGACGACTGGGATCGCCAACCAGGCTCCTGGGAACTTGTGCGGCGACGTTGTAGGTGACAGCTAATCCTTTCGCTTTGGCCCGAACCTGTGCGATCTCGACTACACTCGACACCAGTTCCGGTACGTCGAAATTGACTGACTCGAGTTCAACTTTCCCGGACTCCACTTTGGAGAGATCCAGGATGTCGTTGATCAAGGTCAAAAGATTTTCCCCTGCCGCCTGGAAAACCGTGACGTATTTCTTCTGTTCTGCGTTGAGAGCTGTTTGCTGTAGTAGATCAGCCATACCGATAATGGCGTTCATCGGTGTGCGGATCTCGTGGCTCATGGCTGCCAGGAACTCGCTCTTGGCGCGAGTAGCTCGTTCAACTTCTTCGTTGCGCGCCTGCAGCTGTTCGTTTAAGTCGGCTAACTCGCGCCGCATGCGCTCTACTCTGTCGGCTTGCATTTGGGCGTCATGAGAGGCTTGCAACGCGATGGTTCGTTCTTGATGCTCGGCAGTCGCAGGCTGGATCGCAAGCAGCAGTTTGGCGTCGGCCGCTATGGCCATAGCTCGTAAATGTCGATCCTGGTTGTAACGATCGTGTTGGGTCCAGATATCTGATTGAGCGCGACTGCCTGTCGCGATTGCTTCCTCTGCTTCGCTGAGAAAGAATTCGAGGAACGGGAATACGTCCGTTAGATCAAGAGCATCCCTGTCAGCCTCTTCTGGAAGGAGAGTCTCGAGCCACTCAGGAACACCTGCCCAAAGGCGGAAAAGGCCGTCCTCTCTGCGTTCAAAAACCGCCAGCTCCAGACCGCGCAAAACGGTTGCGGCAACGCGGTCACTCGGGCTCGCCGACCACATTGGGTGCGCTTCCTCTTGCGCCTTTTAACGTCAGGCCGGCCAGTTTGAGAAAGGCAAGCTCCACCTGCTCGCCGGATTTGGCGCTCGTCTTGAACAGCGGCCATCCTTTTTCAGCAAGCTCCGCGAGTTGCGACTCCGGAATTTCCCAATTCTCAACCTGGTCGAACTTGTTGATCGCGACCACAAAGGGCAGATCGCGAATCTGAGTGCGGATGCGTTCCTGGATACTTATCCCAACATCTAAAGTCTGTTTGCGCGTGCCGTCTAACACCAGAAAATAACCGGCAGCGTCACGGACATAGGACAGCTTGATCGGAAGATTCTCTTCCTCTCCGGCCATGTCCCACAACATCAGTGTCAGGTCAGTTTCATCAACCTTGACGATCTTCTTGTCGACTTTGACCCCGATCGTCGTGTGATATTTTTCGCTGAACATGTTGAGTACAAATTTGCTGGTCAGGCTGGTCTTGCCGACTCCAAATGAACCGAGCATACAGATCTTTTTCTTAATCATTTGACTGAGCCCGGACGTGTATCGGCTTACTTCGTCGGGCACTCATGTCCGTTCAGTATCACATGACCAGGTACAAACCGAGAATTCGCACGTCGGTCGGCGCTCCTGGCCTTACTCCGAGAAGAGCCGCTTCAGGTTCTCTGTGTAAATTTCGCAGACCTGCCGCCTCAGGCCCTGTTTAGCAACTGGTCCGCTACTGACGAAATCGATATAGGCGCGCCTCTCCTCATCGAACTTAGACCATCGGGGCAGGCTTCGCGCGTTGGGGTCGCCCGTTTTTGCGAAGTTCGTCCAATACGCCTGCATAGCCGCGGAAATTTGCCGGTCCGCCGCATTGTATTTCGGACTGTTCAGGGTGCCGAACACATAGGGCACCTCGCTTCCATGCGCAGCTCCCAGAGTTTCTTTTCCCTTCGCCGGCCAAGAGAACTGAAACTGATATCCAGAATTCCCCGCCTCCGTATGCCAGACCAGTTCCGCTACCGTCCCGCACCGGAACTGCGAATCCGTTGCCCACTGCGCAAGGATTGGCCCGAACTGTGGGTCAGGTTCGGGCTCGGTGTCTCCATTTACTCCGTATGCTTTCAGTGCCCGGGCGGCAAGCAGACCGTACTGTTCTTCAATGGCCTTCCGAAGGCTTCCCGTCATGGGAAAGAACGGCTTCTGCAACTCCTGGGAATTGTTACCCAATAACAAGCCGACTCGTTGTTCTTTACCGGACGCGAAGACTTTCATGGGCGATTGGGGAAACAGCCAACCGTCGACCACCACTCCAAGCGTCGGTCCGAGCAGCGCAAGACCCTGTCCGGCATTCTTCTGGATATCCGCCGCGGTTAGCGCGCGCAACTTCTCGATGACGTTCTCCCCGCCAACATTCAACCGGCCCGCAATTCCTTCACCCTTTTTCTCGCCTTCCGCGAGCGTTGGTGGAGCAACCACAGGCCCACTCTCGCCGACAACCCGCTGAAACAAGCCCTTGCTGAGAGGCGAAGTCATCAGCACGTTGATATCCAACGAGCCCGCCGACTCGCCGAAAACGGTAACGTTCCGCGGGTCGCCGCCGAATTTGGCGATGTTCTCATGCACCCAGCGCAAAGCCTGGATCTGGTCGAGCAGCCCGTAATTCCCGCTTACATGATGCGGCGACTGTTTGGACAGTTCCGGATGCGCGAAGAAACCGAATACTCCCAGCCGGTAGTTCAAGGTCACCAGCAGCACGCCGTGCCGCACCAGGCTCTCGCCGTCGAAAGTGGGATCCGATCCCGATCCCGCGAAGTTTCCTCCTCCATGAATCCAAACCATAACGGCTTTGGGTGACTTCACCGGCCACTCCGGCGTCCAGACGTTCAGGTACAGGCAGTCCTCGCTGCTTTTCGCTCCGCTTGCGCCACCCTGCAGGCACGGGGATCCGAATACGGTGGCGTCGCGGACGCCGGACCAGGCCTTTGCAGGACGCGGTTCGCGCCAGCGAAGTTCGCTCGTAGGCGGCTGCGCGAACGGAATTCCTTTGAACACCGCAGCGCCCGAACTGGTCAAAGCTCCCTGAAGTTTGCCGCTGGCTATCGCGACTTGGAGCTCGGCCTTGGCCGGAACGGTGCTCAGGAACAGCGGCGAAACAAGTGCGCTCAAAAGTATGACGCTTCTCATCGTTATCGTCTCGTTAGCGTTTCTGTGCTGGGACAGCCTTGCCAAATACAGTGAACTCCATAATGCCTAGCGGGGCGTTACTCATACGGGGCCAATCTGTGATTGTCAAACGAACAAAACGGCATTCGGTAGGAGGCAACTCATCGAACACGGTGTACCGGGTAGCGGTATTTCCGGTCTGGTCGAGAAGAGTGCTGTAATGTTCGCCGTCGCGCGAAGCTTCAACCTTATAGCGAAACGCGGCACTTCCCGTTGGTCGTTCCGCCGACGGCTGCTGGCGGCCTCCGCCGAACCCTCCGCCACGCCCGGCCATGAATTCGATCCGGCTTGAATCCACCGTGAAGATCTGTTCAGGTGCGAATTCGGTCGTCGAGCCCAAATCGACTGTGAGAGTTGGTTGCGCGTCGCCTTCCGCGGGCTCCCACCATGTGCAGTTCGTATTATCCAGCGCATACACTGCCTCATGACCCGCACGCTCACTCGAAAATCGACCGCGCTGCCCAATGTTCCGGAGTTTGCCGATGGTAACAGGCAAAGACCCGGAATCTCCGTTCCGCGCGGGATCGCGCACAACGCCAGGAGCCCACTGGGGTGTTTCGCTTGTGTGGACAGACATGTTCCCGGCCGCGTCGAAACTCACCGGATCCATTCCCAACCTCCGCCCGCCCGGAGGCGTTCCAAGCACGATGGTGTACAACTGCCACCAGTTCCCATCCGGAGCCTCCACCACGCACCCGTGCCCGGGGCCTGTGACCACGCCTGTTGTTTTTCTCAGCAACGGATTGTTTGGCGCATAGGTAAACGGCCCCATGGGGCTCTTAGCGGTGTAAACACCCGTGGCATAGGACAGCCACTGCGTGCCGGACCCACTGTATTCGAGGTAATAAGTTCCGTTCCGCTTGAACACCCAGGGACCCTCAATCCAGGCCTCGTTGAGGTACTCGTTCGCTTCGCCCCATCGC
>JBJMGJ010000299.1:0-12044 GCA_045807965.1 Bryobacteraceae bacterium
GGGCCCTGTGCTGCCGGGCAGTGCCACGTACGATGGCTCCACGAAGCAATACAGCATTAGCTCGGCAGGTTATAACGTTTGGTACACGCGCGACGAGTTCCGTTTTCTTTGGAAAAAGATGTCGGGTGACGTTTCTCTCGCCGCTGATATTAAATTCCCGGATCCGAACGGCTACGGCGACCGCAAAGCTGTCCTCGTTATACGCCAGAACCTGGATGACGACGCAAAAGAAGCCGTTGCCGCGCTACACGGACTCGGCATGATTCAACTTGGGCAACGCCCAGAGAAGAACACTCGCATCAAGGACATTGAGTTTCGGATTGGCGGCCGGGGTCGTCCGGGGGGCAGCAGTCCGGACAGCCTCGTCAATGTCTTTGCCCAGCGGATCGGAATCGAAAAGCGCGGAAGCTCATTCGCGCTATTTGTCAGCGTCGAAGGTGAACCGATGCACCAATTTGGCCCACCGATCAATCTTGAGATCGCCGGGCCTTTCTATGTCGGAATTGGCTTCTGTTCACACATGCCCGACAAAGTGGACACCGCCGTGCTCTCGAATGTGATCCTCGAGAACGCGGCCGGCAAAGTCCACTAGAGGCGCGTGTGATGCGTTTAGTCGCTGCCGGAATCGCTCGTCCCGACCTTTAGCACCGCGAGAAACGCTTCTTGCGGAATCTCAACCCGGCCGACTCGCTTCATGCGGCGCTTCCCTTCTTTCTGCTTCTCGAGCAGTTTTCGTTTTCGGGAGATATCGCCGCCGTAGCACTTGGCGAGTACGTTCTTGCGGATGGCCGAGATCGTTTCCCGGGCGATGATCTTGTTCCCAATTGCAGCTTGTAAGGCAACTTCGAACATTTGCCGCGGAATCAGTTTACGGAGGCGCTCGATCAAAGCCTTGCCTCGTTCGTACGCAACATCGCGGTGAACGATCATTGACAGAGCATCGACCGACTCGCCGGCGACCAGGACATCGAGCTTCTGCATGGGCGAGATCCGGTATCCCGACAGATGGTAGTCGAGCGAAGCATAGCCGCGAGAGGCAGACTTCAAGCGATCGTAGAAATCCATGACGATCTCGTTTAACGGCAGCTCATAAGAGAGCAGCACGCGCCCCCCGCCGATGTATTCGAACTTTTTCTGATTTCCTCGCTTCTCCTCGAGTAGCTTCAGGATCTCCCCAATATACTCGTCGTGCGTGATGACGGTGGCATCGATAATAGGCTCTTCGATCTGCTGTATCGAAGAGGGGTCCGGGAACTTCTGTGGGTTATCGACCTCGATAACTTCACCGCTCGTCGTCGTTACCCGATAACGGACGCCGGGAGCCGTCGTGATTAAATCGATCTTGAACTCTCGCTCCAGGCGCTCCTGAATGATCTCGAGGTGAAGGAGACCGAGGAAGCCACAACGGAAACCGAATCCGAGAGCAGCCGAGTTCTCCGGCTCAAAGTTGAAAGCGCTGTCGTTCAGACGCAGCTTCTCGAGCGCATCGCGCAACAGCCCGTGCTCGTGCGATTCGATGGTGTAAAGACCAGCAAACACCATCGGCTTGATCTCTTGAAAACCGGGCAGGGGTTCAATTACCGGGTTCGCGTCGTCTGTAATGGTGTCCCCGATCTTCGCATCCGAAACCGTCTTGATATTGGCAAATAAAAAGCCGGCCTCCCCAGCTGTGAGTTCGTCGCAAGGAACCGGCTTTGGAGACTGGAAGCCCAGGCCTTCGACCTCGTGCACCGTGCCGTTCGACCAGAGCCGGATTTTTTGGCCTTTGCGCAGAGTGCCATCCACGATACGGGTCAGGATGATCACTCCGCGGTAGGGATCGAACCAGGAGTCGAAGATCAGGGCCCGCAGGGGTGCGTCGGGGTGGCCCTTCGGCGATGGGACGCGACGGACGACTGACTCCAGAATGTCTCGTATGCCGATGCCGTTTTTTGCACTGGCCAGAACGGCGTCGCTCGCATCAAGGCCGATGACTTGTTCAATCTGTTCGCGAATCCGCTCGGGATCCGCGGAGGGCAGGTCGATCTTGTTGATAACCGGGATGATTTCGAGGTCGTGATTGAGGGCCAGGTACGTATTGGCGAGAGTTTGGGCCTCTACGCCCTGCGAGGCGTCGACAACCAGCAAGGCTCCTTCGCAAGCTTGCAGACTCCGCGAGACTTCGTAGGTGAAATCAACGTGGCCCGGCGTGTCGATGAGATTCAGCTCGTAGGTTTGACCGTCGTCGGCTTTGTAGTCCAGGCGGACCGCGTGGGCTTTGATGGTGATGCCACGCTCGCGTTCCAGGTCCATGCTGTCGAGGACCTGCTCCATCATTTCACGTTGAGAGAGCGCTCCAGTGTATTCGAGCAGGCGATCTGCGAGCGTGGATTTGCCGTGATCAATGTGCGCAATGATGCTGAAATTGCGTATGAAACGGGGATCCATGTGATGAGGTAGACTGAGGGTAAACCGAATTATCCCATAGCAAGCGCAATTCCTTCGCTTGGCCCTAGTTCATGTCGTATCAGACTTACCATGGGTCGCTTGACGCGACAAACTTGCGGATTGGTGTCCTCGTGAGCCGCTTCAATGAGTTCATCACAGAACAGCTTGCGATTGGCGCTCTACAAACCTTGGAGAAGCATGGGTGCCCGCGGGAGAACATCACCTTGGTGAAGGTTCCCGGCGCATGGGAACTGGCCGTTGTGGCCAAAAGGCTGGCGCCCCAATGTGACGCCGTCGTCGCTCTCGGCGCCGTTATACGCGGAGATACTCCACACTTTGAGTTCGTCGCCCGTGGCGTGACGGACGGGTTGAACCAGGTGAGCCTGCAAACGGGCGTTCCGATTGCGTTCGGCGTGCTAACAACCGACAACATGCAGCAGGCGATGGACCGCGCAGGCGGGAAGAGCGGAAACAAGGGCGGCGAGGCCGCGGAAGTCGCAATTGAGCTCGCAAATCTGATGAAAAGCCTCAAGGGCGATATGAGCAATGGCCGCTAGGCACAGATCACGCAAGCGGGCGCTGCAGGTGCTATTCGAATGGGATGTCCGGGGCGGTTCCATAGACAGTGCTATTTCGCACTTCTACGAGAGTCTTTATTCGGAAGAGGACGAAAAGCAACCCAAACCGGATCGGTTCATGGAGGAGTTGGCGCGCGGTACGGTTGCGAACGCGAAAAGCATCGATGAACATATCGAGGCGAAATCTGAGCATTGGCGGCTTTCGCGCATGGCTGTCGTGGACCGGAACATTCTGCGGCTCGCGATTTACGAGTTGAAGCAGAATGCCGTACCCGCTCCCGTGGTGATTGACGAGGCGATTGAACTCGCCCGCCAGTTCTCGAACGATGACTCGGTTTCGTTCATCAACGGCGTACTCGATGCGGTTCATCGCCAGGTACAGGCGGCGGGCGGGTAATCAGGCTTCACGATCAGTTTTCGCGCTGCTTCCTTCGGCGCGCCATTTTCAATTCCAGATTCAAACACTTTGAGCCGAACAGAGTCTGAGATCAACATGTGCCGTGAGTGCGGAAGCAAATCCTCAGAGGCGAGTCGCTTCGCGATGGTTGCGAGCAGGTTAGATGGCGAAACCAAGGCTCACCGCAGAGTTGTTTAGGCGTTTATGCCGGATAGAAAAACTAGACAGATCGCGACCGATGCGCCACTGGTTGCCGTCGTCGGGAGTTATCGGGAATTGGCTTAAACTCAGGGTCAGCTTGTAAGCGATGAGTCTTGTTGGTTGCGGGGGCAAGATTTGAACTTGCGACCTTTGGGTTATGAGCCCAACGAGCTACCTGACTGCTCCACCCCGCACTTGAATATTAACATCACGCTTAAAAAGTTGCGTCTGTATTCGTGTTTCGTACTGAGCCGAACGGTTGACCCGTCCGGCGGTAAGCTCAACGATTAAAGTAGAGAGAAGTACCAGGAAGGGAACCGGCGCGCGCCACTCTATGCCAGCCCGTCTGACACGGAAACGAACAACAGCAAAACAGATTACTAGGGGCCTTCAACTCGATTCCCCGGACGCTTACCTCAACCCGCACCTCAGCCTGCTCGCTTTTCAAAGGCGCGTCCTTCAGGAAGCCAAGGATCCAGCATGCCCTCTGCTAGAGCGCGTAAAATTTCTTTCCATCCTGGGTTCCAACATTGATGAGTTCTTCATGGTACGGGTGGCCGGGCTGTGGCAGCAGATCGAAACTCGTACCACCGAAATCAGTCTGGACGGAAGATCACCCGGCGAGCAACTGGAATTGATTCGTCACGAGGTGACAAATATCGTCGGCGAAATTTATGCACTCTGGCGGGATGAAATCGTCCCGGGGCTGCGGGAGGCCGGCATCCAAATCCTTTCGCTCGACGAGCTCAACCCCCAGCAGACGACCGCCGTAGACGACTACTTCCGGCGCGTCGTTTATCCCGTATTGACGCCCTTGGCTGTCGATCAGGGCCGGCCTTTCCCGCACATTTCGAATTTGAGTTTGAACATTGCCGCGATTGTGAGAAACGGCGACGGAGAACCGCACTTCGCACGCATCAAGGTTCCTGATTCGCTTCCGCAATTGGTTCCTTTGCCTTCACGCGCCGGCGAGCTTCCTTTTATCTGGCTGGAACAGCTCATCATTGCCAACCTGCGACTGCTCTTCCCAGAGATGGAAGTAATCGAGGCGGATCTCTTTCATTTGACCCGCGATGCGGAGCTTGCTATTCAGGAGCTCGAAGCCGACGACCTACTCGAGAGCATCCAAGAGGCGGTTTGGCGCCGGCGGTTCCGAGACGCTGTCCGTCTGCAGATCAATACCGGAATGCCTCAGCAGTTGGTCGACCTTCTCACAAGCAATCTCGAGCTCGATCACAATGACATCTACAAAATAGATGGCCCGCTCGATCTGAGCCGAGTTCGAGCGCTTCTGAACATTGAAAGGCCTGCGCTCAAAGACAAGCCTTTTATCCCTTCTGTGCCGAAAGGGTTCACCACTGGAGCGGGTGTAGACATGTTCGCCACCATTCGTGAAGCCGACGTTCTGCAACACTACCCATTCGAATCGTTTCAACCCTTTGTCGATTTTCTCTGCGCTGCCGCCGACGACCCCGATGTGCTTGCTATCAAGATGACGTTGTACCGCGTGGGCCGCAACTCTCCCATCGTCGAAGCCCTACTCAGCGCAAGCCAGAACGGAAAGCAGGTTGCGGTTATGGTCGAGCTGAAGGCCCGGTTCGATGAAGAGAGCAATATCGAATGGGCTCAGAAGCTGGAGCGGGAGGGCGTCCATGTCATCTATGGACTTCCTGGCGTCAAGGTTCACGCAAAAATGGCAATGGTTGTCAGGCGCGAAGGAGAGATGATCCGGCGCTACTTGCATTTGGGAACGGGCAACTACAATCCTTCGACTGCGCGCGTTTACACGGACGTAGGCTTGTTCACCTGCAACGAGGAAATCGGGGCTGATGTCACCGACCTTTTCAATTTCTTGACAGGCTACTCCGCCAAGAAGTCGTATCGCAAATTGCTGGTAGCTCCGCACAGCATCCGGTCCGGATTAGAGCGGCTGATTCGGGCGGAAATCGCTCGCCACGTTCAATACGGAGATGGACGCCTCATCTTTAAGATGAATGCGCTTGAGGACGCCGGGATGATTCGGCTGCTTTACGAAGCCTCGCAAGCAGGCGTGGAGATCGACCTCATTGTGCGCGGGGTTTGCTGCTTGCGGCCGGGTATACCTGGATTGAGCGAAACCATTCGGGTTCGTAGCATCATTGGGCGATTTCTGGAGCATAGCCGTATTTACTATTTCCATAACGGCGGCGACGAACTCGTCTTCTGCGGTAGCGCGGATTTGATGCCTCGTAACCTTAACCGACGCGTGGAGGTTCTGTTCCCAATCGAGGATGGGCGCCTCATCAGGCGTCTGCGTGATCGCATACTCGCGAAACAATTGGAGGACGAAGCCGGGGCAAGGATTATGCAGCCCGATGGAACTTACATTCAGGCGGATCGACGACAAGGCAAACGGCTCTTCAGCAGCCAGGCTTGGTTTTTGAGGAGGCAAGAAGGATAGTGACCGCTCAGCCATGACAACCATCCGCGGTCCCTCTACAGTGGAATGAACAGCGTTAGTCCGGGACGGCTGTTTACCGCTTGGTGTGTCCTCATGCTTTCCCTGCCACTTGGATTTCTGTGGCTTCGCTCTGACGTCACGGAGAGCCACAGGCATTCCGCCGCGTTGAAACTGGCCCTTCTTCTCGCTGTTACGTCTTGGGGCGGCTTAATGGTCAGCTTGGTCGTGGTGCGCCGCTGGTTAAGTCGGCTCGTGCAATTCAATCAATTCGTGGCCGCGTTTCCGGCTCGGGAAACGGAGTTGACACTTGGCGGACCTCCGGAGATAGACCGCCTCGCGCGAGCGATGCACGGAATGGCCGGCCGAGTTCGGTCGATTGTCGAACAGGCTAATCTCGAGGGATCGCGACGGGAAACAATTCTGGCTTGCATGGCAGAAGGAGTTCTGGCGGTCGACAACCAATTGCGGGTGATCTTTTGCAACCAGGCCTTCGCTGCTGCGTTTCGGTCTCGTATTCCGGCCAAGGAGGGGATCACCCTCTATGAACTGGTACGGGAGCCATTGCTGCGAGAGATTCTGGAGCATGTCTTAGAAGGATCTTCGGGCCGAACGGGGCGTTTTCAGTTGCCCAGTGCGGAAGGGCGGTGGTTTGAAACGCGTGCTCTCCCGTTCGGATCGTCGCGGAGCGGTGGCGCGGTGATTGTTCTTCACGACATAACGGACATCCAACGCCAGGAGCAATTACGAAAAGACTTTGTCGCTGACGTCTCACACGAGTTGCGAACTCCGCTCGCGGCGATACGAGGTTATGCCGAGACCCTTCTGGACGGTGGACTCGAGGACGGAGAAAACAACCGTCGTTTTCTCGAGATCATCCTGTCACATACCATTCGGTTGAACGACATTGCGTCTGACCTGCTTGTACTTTCAGAACTGGACTCGGAGACCGGTCCCGCCGCACCGGCCAGCCCTATCTCCATTCTCAGTGTGTTTGAATCGGCAGCCAATAGTATCAGGTCCGCGGCGGAAGCCAAGGATATCCGCATTGACGGAAGCGCCTGTGAAGATCACCGTGTCTTGGGTCTAAGATTCCGTCTTGAACAGGTCCTTGTCAATCTTCTGGATAACGCAATTAAGTTCAACCGGCCGGGTGGCGAAGTGAAAGTCGAATGCAAGTTGACCGCACAAGACGCCGTCCAAATCTGTGTGAGCGATACGGGAATGGGCATACCAAGCGGCGATACGAAGAAGATCTTTGAGCGGTTCTATCGGGTCGACAAGGCGCGCTCGAGACCCTCGGGGGGAACGGGGCTAGGACTGCCGATCGTAAAGGAGATCGTCGGCCGTATGGGCGGCACCATAGCGGTCGAAAGTCAACTGGGCCGGGGTTCCAAGTTTATGATCACTTTACCTGCCTTCCCTCAACAAATCGGAGACATCCATGCCTGATCGCCAAAACATTTCGTCAGGCGGTAAGTGGGAAGGACTTATTGGATATAGCAGGGTTGTCCGTGTGGGGACGCGATTGTATGTCAGCGGCAGTACCGCGGCAGATGAACACGGCCAGATCATGGGTCCGAACGACGCGTTCAAGCAAACCGCCGAAGCCATTCTGAACATCGAGCGTGGTTTGAGGCAGGCTGGTGCCACTCTTGAAAACATAGTTCGTACGCGCATGTTCGTAACCGACATCTCGCGATGGAAAGAATATGGTCGAGCACACGGTGAGTTCTTCGGCCAGATCCGGCCTTGCGCCACCATGGTCGAAGTCCGGGCCCTGATTCATCCGGATATGCTGATCGAAATCGAAGCGGACGCGGAGCTTTGACGGTTTCTACCTAAAGCCGCTGGCGCTGTCCTCATTCCTTTTAGGGAGACCGATGTTGCCGTATTCGTTTTTTGGTTCTTGCTCTCGACGCGCAGACTGGCCTCACCGTCGTCAGAGCATCGCCCCGTTGCTTGAACTCGGCAACATGTCCTTACTCGGCAAGGACACTAGTGCTGACCGGATATGCAAGAGCAGGCAATTTCGATCGAACCGTACGGTTCACAGCTTTGTCATTGTTTTGTAACCCACGTTTCTCTTAATGTTCGGATACTTAAGTAAGAAGCGGAATGTTCTTACAAAAGTCCCCGCAACCGGGCAGCAGGCGTTCCACAGGCCATGATCGGTTCGCCCTGATACTGAGGCCACATGACTAAATGCTCTGATCGACACAGAATCAACTTCTACGTACTTTCTTTTGCGCTTTTTGCCCTTTGTGCTACTCATCCAGCATCAGCTCAGGTGTCATTAACCGGAGCGGGAGCGACCTTTCCTGCTCCTATCTATCAGAAGTGGTTTAGTGCCTATCAGTCGATCGGTCACGCACAAATCAATTACCAGGCAAACGGCTCGGGCGGCGGCATCAAGGCTGTGACGGAAGGAACAGTCGATTTCGGCGCCAGCGACATGCCGATGACAGACGCACAGGTAAAGGACTACAGGGCTAAACGCGGCTCTGATGTGCTGATGTTTCCGACAGTGCTCGGTGCGGCCGTTCCCAGTTACAACGTCCCGGGGATTTCTCAAGAATTAAACTTTACTCCTGAAGCTCTTGCCGGAATCTTTCTCGGAACCATCAAAACCTGGAATGACCCGGCTATCGCGAAATCGAATCCTGGCGTCAAGCTGAGCAATGCAAAGATTGTAGTAATTCATCGTTCGGACGGAAGCGGAACCACGTACTGCTGGACTGACTACCTTTCAAAAGTAAGTAGCGAATGGTCATCAAAGGTTGGAAAGAATACGTCTGTTGATTGGCCTGCGGGATTGGGTGGAAAAGGAAATGACGGCGTAGCGGGATTAATCAAGCAACAGCCGGGGTCCATCGGCTACCTCGAACTTATCTACGCTGTGAAAAACAAGATCCCCTATGGCAAGGTAAAGAACAAGAGCGGCGAATTCATCAAGGCTGATCTTAGTTCCGTAACCGCGGCAGCTTCCGGACTAAAAACGATTCCGGACGATTTCCGCATGTCCATTACTGATGTTTCCACCAAAGGTGCTTATCCGATTTCCACTTTCACTTGGCTTCTCGTCCCTTCCAGGTTCTCCGACGCGCCGAAAGAAAAGGCGATGGTGGCCTTCCTAAAATGGGCCATAACAGACGGGCAAAACTATGTTGAAGCGCTGTCCTACGCGAAGCTGCCGTCCGCAATCGTCAGTAAGGAGCAAAATACCCTTGCCTCGATACACTAAAAACTGATTCGAGGCGCCGGTAAGCGTTTCTCTTCCCCCATGGCCAGTTCGACCTATCCCGCCCGGAGCCCACGGCTTGCTTTGGCCGGCTTTTATCGACGGCTCCGAGCTGGCGATCAGCTGGTTTACCTGCTGACCTTAGCGTCGGCCGTTTGCATCCTGGTCATTGTTGGCTTGATTGTATTTGAACTCTGGATTAGCTCTCAAGCGACGGTGAAGACTTTCGGTTGGAGCTTCCTCACCACTTCGAGATGGGACCCGAACAGCGGAAAGTTCGGGGCACTGCCTTTCATCTACGGCACCTGCGTCACATCTTTTCTGGCCCTCTTGATCGCCGTCCCTTTTGGCGTGATGGCGTCGATATTTCTTGCGGAGCTTGCGCCTCCGCGGCTGTCGAATATCCTTACGTTTCTGATAGAGCTGCTGGCAGCCGTGCCAAGCGTGATTTACGGGCTCATTGGAATCTTCGTTCTATTGCCGTTGATCCGCAGCTATCTTGCGCCATTTCTCTCTGGCGTATTCGGTTTTCTTCCCTTGTTCCAGGGAGATTTCTATGGCGTCAGCTTCCTCTCGGCCGGAATCGTGTTGTCCGTCATGGTTGTGCCTTTTATCATTTCTGTCTCAAGGGAAGTGCTCCTCGCGGTGCCCGTCGATCAGCGGGAAGCGGCACTCGCGCTCGGCACCACAAAATGGGAGACCACTTGGCAGATCGTCATTCCGAACGCGAAGGCGGGCGTCATCGGTTCGATCTTTCTTGCTCTGGCCAGAGCGCTCGGCGAGACCATGGCTGTGACCATGGTCATTGGCAATACTCCTAAGATCTCAGCGTCTCTGCTTGCGCCCGGCTACTCGATCGCCGCGGTGATTGCCAATGAGTTTGCCGAAGCAAGTGGTGACCTTTATATCTCGTCCCTCATATTTCTCGGCCTGGTGCTTTTCGGGCTCACGATCGTGATCAATGCATTGGCGCGGGTCTTAATCATTACCACGACGAAGAGAGGCGCCTAGTCATGGTGATGGCCATTTCTCGGCGCCGCAAATTTGTGAACTCAGTCATGTTGTCGCTCTCCGGCCTATGTACGCTGCTAGTCATCAGCGTGCTTTTCTTCATATTGGGGTACTTGCTCTTCCATGGCGCGCGATCGCTTAATCTGCAGTTCTTCACGAACCTTCCGAAACCCTCCGGCGAGACGGGAGGCGGAATGGCAAACGCCATTGTGGGCAGCTTCAAAGTTCTGGCCGTCGCGACGATAATCGGAGTTCCGTTGGGCTTTTTGGCGGGTGTTTACTTAGCGGAATACAGCGGAAAGACATTCGCCTTCGTGCTGCGGTATGTGGTTGACCTTCTAAACGGCGTGCCGTCAATCGTGATCGGAATTGTTGCTTACGCCCTCGTCGTAAGACCTATGAAACATTTCTCGGCATTGGCGGGCGGCGTTGCTCTCGGAATTATGATGATCCCAATCGCCGTGCGCACCACGGAAGAGTTCCTGCGGGCGGTTCCCAATTCGCTTCGCGAAGGATCGCTCGCCCTGGGAGCAACCAAAGCGAAAACGATCTTCTCCATTGTCGTTCCCGCCGCAATCTCGGGACTCATATCGGGCCTGATGCTCAACTTGGCGCGTGTTGCCGGTGAGACCGCTCCTCTTCTGTTCACGGCCCTCGGCAATATGTTCTGGAGCCGGGGATGGATGGAGCCTACGGCCACACTCCCGGTGATGATTTACAACTATGCGATCGCACCCGAAGAAGATCTTCACCAGCAAGCCTGGGCTGCGGGGTTTGTGCTGCTCTCACTGGTGCTGGTGGTCAATGTAACTGCGAAAATGATAGTTATGAGGGGACCAGGAGCCTCTCGGAGATAAAGTGGCTACTCCCAGACAACAGGTGTTAAAAGAAGCGGATGCTCCGAGTTCCATGCCAGAAGAACCCGTTAAGGCAGGCTCCAAGTGCAAGCTCGACGTGAAGGACCTGAATTTCTATTACGGATCCTTTCAGGCGCTGCATGACATCAGCATCAATATCTCCCGGAACAAGATCACGGCGTTTATAGGACCTTCCGGCTGTGGTAAATCCACCTTTCTCCGCACCATGAATCGCATGAACGAAACCGTGCGAAACACGAGGGTGGAAGGCGAAATTCTCCTGGACGGCGAGAACATTCTCGATATGGACGTCACAAATGTCCGGCGTCGAGTGGGGATGGTCTTTCAAAGATCGAATCCATTTCCGAAGACGATCTTCGATAACGTCGCCTACGGACTCCACGTCAACGGAGTTCGACAGCCCTCAGTGGTGCAGGATGCTGTTCAAAAAAGTCTGGAACACGCCGCACTTTGGACTGAGGTGAAGGACAAGTTGAACAAGCCGGCTAGCGCACTCTCCGGTGGCCAGCAGCAGCGCCTCTGCATCGCGCGAGCGCTTGCGGTAGAACCCGAGGTACTGCTGCTGGACGAGCCGTGTTCGGCCCTCGATCCTATCGCGACGCGCAAAATCGAAGAACTGCTTTTCGAGATTAAGTCGCTGACAACGATTGTCATCGTTACCCATAACATGCAGCAGGCCGCCCGCGTTGCAGATTATACGGGTTTTTTTCTAATGGGCAAACTCGTCGAGTTTGACGATACTCGTAAGATTTTCCAGAACCCAAGCGTAAAAGAAACAGAGGATTACGTTACCGGTCGCTTCGGTTGATAGACCGTCTTTCTCCGCAAGCGCATAAGGAGTAACTTTGCGTCACTTTGATCAAGAATTGGAGCA
>JBJMGJ010000300.1:0-3708 GCA_045807965.1 Bryobacteraceae bacterium
TCCATACTGCTTGCCCTGATACTCGAAGGCCGCCGCAAGCACCGTGACTTCGATCGCCTGCTCGCGATACATACGTTTCAGAACGGTCCCGACCGGCGGCAAGCGCGAATCGCGCGTGCGACGTGGCGCAGGCTCAAGCCCGACCGATCCGTCGGCATGCCAAAACCTGCGCGGCGCGCGCAATCGCAACGCGGCATCTTCGGCCAGTTCCAGAGCGCGCTTCCGTGCCCGCTCGCTCAGATCGCCTTCGGCATTCGCTTGTAAGCGCCAGGCAATCCGGCGAAACAGGTGCGCGTGGTTCGAAGAACGAGATTCCTCTCCAAACAGCTCCTCAAAGCGGGCGCGCAACGCCTTCGTCTTCAGCTTGCGCAAACCCTCGATCTCGGTCGCCAGGGTGTCGTCCATGCCTGCCTCCTTCCTCCGTGTAAGAGCATTCCTCTCCCACCTCCATGGACGCTCTCTGGCGAGGGAAATGCAAGGTGGTGACGCCGTTCTTTGATGGGCATCAACGATGCCATCACGGTTCAGATCGAAGGCCCACGCGAGTTGCGGCGGGACGGCATCCGCTTCCGCGAACTTGCGCAAAGCAAGCGCTCCGAGAGCATAGTTGGATGGGCATCGGGATTCCCATCCAACTAAGCGATCACCCGCTAGTAACGGCGCCGGCGGGGTACCTCGTCTTCGTCGTCCTCGTCATAGCCGTGGTCCCCTTCCCAGCGCACCGGCTCGGCCGGGTTGTCGCCAACGCCTCGCAACATTTTGTCCACCCACTGCTGGTGTTCCGCTGAGCGAGGCGGTTGATACTCGTTGATCTCCCACACGATGCGCGTGGGTGGCTGCGGCTCCTCTACTTTGCCCTGCTCGCTCCATCGTGCCCGAACCTTCAACCAGAACATCGTCGCCGCCGGGTTCCGCCCGGAGGTCGCCAGCCGGAACAACGTCCGGCTGACGTTGGCTTGCGCTTCGAGCGGCCCTCGCGACAGTTCCTTGCGGAAGTATTTGCGCAGCGTAACGACGCAGCCCACTCCGGCCACCGTCGCAATCTGCTGGTGCGGCAGTCCATAGCCGGCCAGAGCCTTCACTCTCTGACGTTGCTCGTCTGTCGGTCGAAATCTATGCCGTGCCATGCAAGATCCTCGTTTGATACTCGGGACGATCCTCTTTACCCGGAAAGCGAATTTCTACCTTGCAGGGCTTCCTCGGCTCCTCCTCTGCGAATTCCTCCATCCGCGGGCGCTGGCACTTCTCCCAAAAGAAGGTCATGGCCGGGAAACGTCCCGACACTGCCATCTCATAAGCCACGTGGGCTACCGCGGCATTCGCTTCCGCCATCCCACTGGATAGTTCCTGCCGAAAATGTTTCCGCAGTGTCTTAGGTGAACGAAGTCCAACCATGTCGCAGATGTCCTCCTGACGCAGTCCCATGGCGCTGAGTGACTTCACCATCTGCCGCTGCTCGTCCGTTGGTTGATAGCTAGGCCGTGGCACGGAGCGTCACCTCCTCACCTTCGTCTCCCCTGCTCTGCCGCCGCAACTCGGAGAAGACTCGCCCATCCGCTTCACGGATTGCCTGGCCTCCGCTCAGCTTCTGCCACCGCAGCACCACCCAATCTACGTAGGTTGGATCGATCTCCATCCCGTAACAGACTCGTCCCGTCTCCTCCGCTGCGATCAACGTCGTCCCGGAACCCAGAAACGGATCGTACACCAACTCGCCCGGCTCCGTATGGTTGAGCAGCGGCCGGCGCATCAGTTCCACAGGCTTCTGCGTCCCATGACCCGTCACCGTGTCGGCACACTGTCCTCCAAACGGATTCAGGTTGGACACTTCCCACAACGTCGATTGCTTCCGGTCTCCCGTCCAGCGGCCCGATTGTCCCTGCCGTACCGCATACCAGCAGGGTTCGTGCTGCCAGTGATAGTGCCCCCGGCTGAGCGCAAAGTGCTGCTTGGCCCAGATGATCTGGCATCGGATCCCAAACCCGCAACTCTCGAGAGAGGCGGCCACCGCACCGGCATACAAGCCCGCATGCCACACGTACGCGATACCCCCGGGAAATAGCCGGAAGGCCTCCGTCCAATCCACCCGATCGTCATTTTGCACCAGTCCCGTCTGGCGCTGTGCGCCCAGACCAGCCTGCTCCCGCCACTTCGGATCGTAGTTGACTCCGTAGGGCGGATCCGTGATCATGAGACCCGGCTGCGCTGCCTGGAATAACCGGCTGACCTCGTCGGCTTGCGTTGCGTCCCCGCAGAGCACCCGATGCCCCCCGAGTAGCCAGACATCTCCCGGGCTGCTGATGGCCTGTTGCGACACGCTCTGCGGCCCCAGCGAAGTTTGCGCGTCTTCCCGCGGCCGTAGCAGCTTCTCAATCTCACGCGCGTCAAACCCCGTCAACTGGAGGTCGTAGTTCTGGCCTCTTAACTCCGCCAGTTCTTGCGCCACCGCCGTCCAGTCCCACTCGGCCCAACCGGCCGAACGATTCACGAGTAACCGGAACGCTTTGACCACGAGATCGGAATTAAATTGATGGGATCGCGAAGGTTCTGGAGGCTAAGACATCGCGGGTGCCCGGGTGTTCGGAATACCCGGCGTCCACGCTTTCGAGAAGGTTCGATACAGGGAGGTCGAAGTTCGCACTCTCAACACTGGGACATAAGTTAGATAGCAGCACCATCGCTGATGTTTTTCGCCGTCACGGGATTGAACCAGCGCACGAGCGCAGCCAGAAAACGACTGGAAGGAGTTTCTCGAGCGACACTGGGAGCCTTTCTGGTTACCAGCGTGGTTGCCGGCCACGACTTCCGCCAGCTCCGGAGTGCCCGGCGCCGCCGCCGCTCGTTGTCTTGGGACGTGCTTCATTTACGTTGAGCGCTCGCCCATTGAGTTCGGCCCCGTTTAGTTGGGCAATAGCCATTTGGGCTGCGTCCGCTTCCGCCATTTCGACGAACGCGAAGCCGCGCGGTTGACCCGTCTCACGATCCGTGACGACACTCACTCGCTCCACACCGCCGTACGCGGCGAAAGCAGCCTGAAGATCATCTTGGGTAGTCTGAAAACTGAGGTTTCCGACAAATATGTTGGTCACAGTAGATCCTTTTGTTAATAATTTGTCTTTGATCGAACTGTTCTAGACCAAACTTTCGGAAGGTGGAGAAGCGAACGGAGGCACTCGAGGATTAAGGCGGATGCGGTCAAAGACTCAATTCAGTCTAGCAGTTCTACTACCAACCCGCTGATCGGCGCGCGCTTTTATGCAGCGTCCGGCGCAAAGCGGTCCGTTTGCAGTGTTGCGGACCTGAAAGGCGGAAACGTAAGAAGCTGCAGCTCGTTTACACTCAAGCCGCGTCATGTGATATCGATCCGAGAATTTTCCTTCAAGGATTTACAAACCCTTCGCGACTTCAACCTAGCCGACCACGCGGCGGCAATCGCAAGCGATGCCCCGTCAATCCACCGCATTGTGTTGTGAGATGCCGGCCTTCCCAGTGAGACTGCCCACCGCGCCAGTTGTCGAGCGCTTGCGGCGTTCAGGCGGTGCGCCAGTTCCGGAACAGCAATCCTCCACTGACAATAAGCCCTGCCCCGAGCAAAAACATTTCGTTGCCAACGAACCAGCCCATGAGATTCACCCAGATCGGCACTTGGATCAGCAGGGCGAACCGGTACAACGCCTGGATGCCAGAGACAGCCGTTTAGAGAAGCAA
>JBJMGJ010000301.1:0-6295 GCA_045807965.1 Bryobacteraceae bacterium
ACAATAACACAAAACCAACCTCTTCCGAACAGTTCAAGATCTCGATAGCCTCGGTCAAATTGCCTGTGATAATTCGGTTGCGGTGTTCCGTAACGGAAGCGATCGCCTCCGGGCGTAACGCTCGCGGGAAATCTGGTGCCGTGAGGATAAGGCAATCCGCGAGAGGGAATAACTCCGCGGTTACCTCGTCGATTGCTTTGTCGCGCATTGTGCCGTAAACGAGCCACACGGGTCTGCCGCCGCAAAACTCGCGTATATACTCGGCCAGTGCGCGAGCGCCTGCGGGGTTATGTGCTCCGTCCAGAATGAAGTCAGGATGGCGCGACATCAATTCGAGACGTCCGGGCCACTGCGTCTGGGCTAATCCCTTCCGAATGGCCTCTGGCGAGATGTTCAGGGATTTCGCGGCCAGTATCGCCGTCGCCGCATTCTCAACCTGGTGTCGTCCGGGCAGCGAATGCCGGACAGGTGAGCCGTCGGCCAGGAACTCGCAGCCGTCGGGCCTTAGCTGGACATTTGAGAGTGCAAGTTCGCGCGTGTGGTGCACAGGTATCCCAAGCGCGGTCGCCCTTTGAAGAACCAATGCTTCGGTTTCCGGTTGCTGCTGAGCGAGCACAAGTGGAACTTCCCACTTTAAGATGCCCGCCTTTTCTGAGGCGATCGATGCCAGGGTGTTGCCGAGAAAGGCTTCATGGTCGAACGAGACAGGCGTGATCACAGTCAGCTCTGGCGATAACACATTCGTTGCGTCAAGCCTTCCACCAAGTCCCACTTCGATGACGCTGATGTCCGCCTTTCCCCGAAACGCGAGAAAGGCCATAGCGGTAACGATCTCGAAGTAAGACGGATACCCGTCCGTTGATCCCGCATCCTCCAGTTCTTCCGCCGCTCGCCGTACCTGATCGAAAGCGGCCGAAAACTCCTCTTCGCTGATCTGTTGTCCATCGATCCGGATCCGCTCCGTCGGTTTGTCCAGGTGCGGTGACGTATACAGCCCGGTTCGTAAACCAGACGCCGTAAGTATGGAGGCGAGCATTGCGCAGGTGGAACCCTTGCCATTTGTTCCGGCAACATGGACAAAGCGGCCGCCGCGCTCGGGATTTCCCAGCTTGCTCATCAGCGCTCGCATTCGCGTTAGGTCCCATTTCGCTCCCACCTTGAGTTCGTTGCCGAGAGAGTAAAGAAATCGAACCGATGATGCGTAACTCATGTCTACGCGGGTTTCAGCATCTTTGAAATGAGCTCGAAAACATCCTGCGCGACGATTCGATTCCCCTCTCCATTCGGATGAATACCGTCTGGCCGCATCAGTTTTGGATCCTGGTAAACGTGAGCGAGAAGGAAGGGCAAACTTGCTATCTTATACTTCTTCGCGAGTTGCGGATACATCTCTGTAAAAGGCTTTACGTAATCTGGTCCGTAATTCGGCGGCAGCGTGATGCCCAGAAGCACGAGTGGGATTTTCGCGGCTTGAATGCGGGAGATCATCTCCTCCAAGTTCCTGCTTATTGTTTGGACTGGTACGCCGCGCAGCCCGTCATTTCCGCCGAATTCCAGGATTACGAGTGCTGGCTTTTCGACCATGACGTTTTCGATACGGGCAAGCCCGTCCGTGGTGGTGTCGCCGCTTACACCCTGGTTCTCTACGTTGTAACGATATCCGTGGTCGCGGAGAATTTCGCCGAGGTATTCCGGGTAGCTCTTTCCCGCGACACCCGCTGTAAGGCTATCGCCAAAAGCGACGATGACCGGCCCTTGCGCCTTTGTCGGCGGCTGCTCAGCTGGAGCGGGTTTCTCGAACTTTGTTTCCGCGGGATGCGTCTCACCTTTATCGCTACAGCCGCACAACGTCAGCGAAACGAGTGCTGACAAAGCTGTTGCGAGAATAGTTGTTGGTCGCCATCGTTCCACTCTTTTAGCTTGCCATGCACTCCTCTACGGCCCGGCCGCCCGCCCTTATTGTGCGCGGGCTCTCGAAGACGATTGAAAACTCGTCTGCACGCGTTGACATTCTGCGAGATGTGAGTTTCGAAGTTCCAGCCGGCCAATTCGCGGTGATTATGGGAGCTTCCGGGAGTGGCAAGAGTACGCTACTCGGGCTGTTGGCGGGGCTGGACGACGTTACGTCCGGCAGCGTCATTCTCGATGGCGTCGAGATCAGCCGGATGAAAGAGGACGACCTGGCACGGCTTCGCGGCCGCAAAATCGGCTTTGTTTTCCAAGCCTATCAACTTGTGCCAACACTGAACGCGGAGGAGAACGTTCTTCTGCCGGCAGAACTGAGCGGAGCCGGAAGGGAATCGCGGGCGCGTGCGGCCGAATTGTTGGAACGCGTCGGTTTGGCGCATCGCGCGAGGCACTACCCGGTACAACTTTCGGGTGGCGAGCAGCAGCGCGTCGCCTTGGCGCGAGCTTTCATCACGCGTCCGCCGATCCTCATGGCAGATGAACCAACCGGGAATCTGGACAGTAAGAACGGCAAGCATGTCCTCGAGCTGCTGCTCCAGTTGAATCGGGAAGAAGGGACAACGCTCGTTCTCGTGACACACGATCGCCAACTGGCAGATTATGCGGATCGGGTCATTGTTCTTGCCGATGGCCGCATCGAAAGCGACCGGCTGAATAACGAGGCTTTGACGAGTTCCGGTGTATCTACAAACAGCCTCTAAGATTGCTTGGCGAGACCTTCGCGCCGCGCCCGCTAAGTTCTTGTTTGTCATTTTGTCCGTGGCGGTTGGGGTTGCCGCTCTTACTGGGGTCAAAGGCTTTGGGTACGCGTTCCAGGGCATGCTACTCCGCAATGCGAAGCAGCTTCTGGCGGCCGACGTGCAGGCTCAGACTTGGAACGACCCAAGTCCGGAGCAAACCGCGAGGCTAGAGTCGATCGGCAAACGCGCGGGCGGCATCACCAGCGTGATCGAGACGGTTTCGATGGCGCGTTCAATAACCCGGAGCGTTCCGCAGATGGTCGCCGTAAAAGGCGTCGACCCGTCCGTTTATCCGTTTTACGGCAAGCTGACGCTCGATCCTGATCGACCTCTTCGAGAACTTTTGCCCGACGATGCTTCCGTTGTGGTCACACCGGAGTTACTAACCCGGTTGCATGTCAAGTGTGGAGAGACCATCAGGCTTGGCGGGATGGACTTCACCGTCAAGGGAACGCTAGTGACGGAACCGGACAGGCTCGCCTCGGGTTTCGGTCCGGGCATGCGCGTCCTGATGAGCCGTGCTGCTCTCGATCGAACGGGTCTTCTTCAATATGGAAGCCGTGCGTCTCGACGGTTCCTTGTCCGTCTGAATGCGGGAGCCAAGCTCGCGGCCGTCCGAGAGCAGTTGAAGGGCTCCATGCCTCGTATCTTCATCAGCGACTATCGAGAAGGCAGTCCGGCGGTCGGCAGAGCAATCGAAAATACAACCACGTTCTTAAGCCTGATCAGCCTGATCGCGCTCATGGTCGGATCTTTGGGAGTCGCCATGGCCATGCACTCTCACCTGCAGCAAAGAATGGACACGATCGCGACACTCAAAGCGCTGGGTGCGAGATCCGGACAGATCATACAGATCTACCTGGTACAGACGCTTTGGTTGGGATTGCTCGGCGGCGTAGTTGGTGTGGCAGTTGGGGCCGCAGTACAGCGGATGTTCCCTGTTTTGATGCGGCAGATATTTGATCTGCTCCCCGATGTGCCTTGGGATTGGTCGTTCAGCCTCCAGGGGATGGCGCTAGGCGTCCTTGCGACTCTGTTCTTTACGCTGCCGCCGCTTCTGAATGTTCGAAATATCCGGCCCAGCTTGGTTTTTCGACGCGACATGGCCGACGCTGGGGCGGAACGCGGGAAGCATTGGCGCGACAGAATTCCCAGTCTGTTGGGCAGCGGCCTCATCGCCCTTGGCTTCATCGGTATCGCCGCATGGTTGAGCAACTCCCTACGCATGGGGCTCTACTTCATCGCCGGACTCACTTCCGCCGTTCTCGTCCTATGGATTCTTTCTGCCGCGTTGCTCTTCACGGCACGACACGTCGTGCGAGCCCTGCAGGGCCAGCTTCCTTCCTGGCTTCACCACGGCTTCGCGAACCTGTATCGGCCCGGCAACCAGGCACGCTCCATATTGGTTGCTCTTGGGATCGGTGTGATGTTCACTTTAAATACTTACCTGCTGCAGCGTACGGTGCTGCGGAGTGTGACGAGCGAGGGGCCAGCTCGCGAGGGTAATCTCTTTCTTCTGGACATTCGGGACACGCAGGCCGTCTCAGCGCTTCTGAAGACGCAACCCGGCGTGACGGGGAAACTACAGCTTGTGGGCTACATCGTGTCGCGGATGCTAGAAAAGAACGGCACTCCCACAGAAGAACTGCCGCTGACTAAGCTCCGGAAAGATCAGTTGCAAGCGGTGCGGATCACGACCGCCGCGGGATTGCCGGAGGGTCTGGAAATAAAGCGCGGCGAGTGGTGGCCGGCGTCGAGTGACGCTCCGCAACTTGCCGTGTCCGAGCTGGCGGCCCGGGACTTCCAATTGAACGTGGGCGATCAGATTCGGTTCCAGATAGCCGGCCGGAAGGTTCGAGCGCCAGTTGTCGCTATCTTCCGCCGCCTCGCCCGGGCTCCGGTCCGTTACGATTTTGTCTTTCCACGTGAAGCGCTAACGGGATTGCCCGTCGTCTACTACGGCGCTGCCCACGTTGAACCAAAATCTATCCCCCAAGTAGAGGAGGCGATCTTCGAGAAGTTTCCAACCGTTACGGTAATGAATCTCGCGGATGTTCTTAAACGGATCCAGGAAGCGGTGGATCAGGTCGCCGTGGTCATTCGGTTTCTCGCGTCCTTCGCGATTGGCGCTGGTCTCGTCATCTTGTGTTCCAGCGTCGCCGGAACGCGCTACCGCCGCATTCGTGAGGTTGCGATCCTGAAGTCCATCGGAGGCACTCGAGCCCAGATTGTCCGCATTTTTTCCGTTGAATTCTCGATGGTGGGAGTGCTCGCGGGACTTGCCGGCGGCGTTCTGGCAAACGTCTTCACCCGGATTCTCGCAGATCGGTTTATCGATGTTCCGTATGACTTCGACTGGACCTCGGTGGGGGTTGCGGTAATGGGGACGGCCTTGCTCGCCAATGTTGCCGGCTGGCTCGCCAGCGCGCGCATCCTGAAGCAGAGGCCGCTCGAGGTGCTCCGCAACGAGTAAACGATCACAAATCCGCGGAAAATTTCTTCCCTGTTTAACTTGTGCCACGTCAACGACTTACCTCCACGGCTAAGCTATCTGCGTTCCGGTACTGAACCCGGATGATTTAGTCCTGGAGGCAATGAATAAGCAAGAGCTAGCGGAACGTCTTGCCAAGCAATCTCATCGCTCGCGGGCGGAAGCTGCCGACGCGGTAGACAAGCTCGTCTACCAGATCCTGAAGGACCTTCCAAGGCCTTCCGAGGACAACGCGAAGGAAAAAAACGCGGGTATGCCGAAGCTGCCTACGATCTCTCCTGCGCGGCGGAAATAATGGTCACCAATATGGTACGGGGAAAGGCCGTGACAGACCTGATCGCGCGTTGCCTGAAAGAAGGCAGCACAATCGAGATCGACGGGCTAGGTAAGTTTGAGCTTCAAGACGAGGACGTCGTCTTCAAGCCGAGTAACCGCATCCGTGTTTTTCTGGCGTATGCGCAAGAGGACCGGCGGATTGTGCAGATGCTCTACGACGAACTCCAGAATGCCGGATTTGAGCCTTGGATGGACGTCGCGAAGCTGTTGCCGGGGCAAAATTGGCCGCGCGCGATCCAGCAGGCGATCGAAGTCGCGGACTTCGTTCTTATCAACTTCTCCCAACGTTCCGTGGAAAAGCGCGGGCACTTCCAGGCAGAGCTGCGCTATGCGCTCGATCTTGCCAAACGCGTTCCCCTGGATGACATCTTCCTGGTACCCGTTCGGCTCAGCGACTGCCAGGTGCCGCAAGATATCGCAGAGCGAATGCAGTACATCGATCTGTTTCCCGATCATCAGGCTGGGATCCAGGCATTGACCCGGATGATGACCGCACAAGCGCTCAAACGGAGCCGGCGCAATAAGAGAAAAGGAAAGAAGGCGGCTTAGCTTTTGCTGCCGAGTTTCTTTTTCGCTTCAGAGGCAAGCTTCGAATCGGGCGCCAGCGCCATCACTTTTCGGAAGGCTTGACGCGCCGCATCCGTGTTCTTCAGCTTTGCCTCTGCTTCTCCGAGCTTGAAGAACGCTTCGGGCGAGTTCGGGTTGTACTTTGTCGCACGGGAATAACGCCCTGCGGCGGCTCGATACTTGCCCTTATGCC
>JBJMGJ010000302.1:0-7422 GCA_045807965.1 Bryobacteraceae bacterium
CCGCATTGGCCGTAGTCGCACCGGTGGGAGCATTCAACGTGGAAACCAGCGGCCGACGTCCTCCCGAAGGCCACACCGCTAAATAGCCGAGCGGCCTCTTCGGAACAGCCGTAAAGTTGAAGGAGTACGCGCGTGCGTTTCCGGGGATATTGCACCCCCCGCTTGTTACCGCGAATTCTCGCTCTTGCCCAGCTCTTAAATACGGTCCGGCAAGGCTGCCATCCGGACCACGTGTATCCACCACGCGGCACGGAATCACCGGATAATACGCCAGCGCCGACGCGTCGTTCGAAGGGACAAAATAGCCGGCAACATCGAGAATCACATGGCTGCTGTCGCTGACAAAGACACTCACCGAACCATTGGTCCCCGCCGGTACGATCGCCGCATTCGCTTTAGTACGGCCATCCGTCGAGTTGAGAGTAGACACAGTGGGTTGCGACTGTCCAGTGGGCCACAACGTCAGCCAACTGAGCGGGCCATGCGGAACCACCGTCACATTCAGTGAGTACGCTGCGGCCGTACTGGGGATGCCGCACGCAGCGCCAGCTATGGTAAACACTCGAACTTCTTTGTTCGCCAGAATCGGGCCGCCATTACTCTGGCCTGCGTCGCGCGTGTCTGCAATTCGACACGGGTCAATCGGAATAAAACGAAGTGCCGTGCCTGAGGGTCCGGAGGAAGGGCCCGAGTTTTCATGCTCAAATTCATTCCTCGTGGTCCCATCGGCGGGCGTCACCGTCGCAGAGGAAGCGACGGCTATCGGCGACAGGTCTGATACAGATCGGGTCTGCGCTTCGCAAATCGAACCCGTCAGGCAAACAGTAAGAATCAACGAACTTCCTACGCTAACGCGCCAATTGAATCGACTCGCCGCTAACTTACGATCGCGAACACCTGCTGAAAGGAAAACACCCATGTTGGACCCCCTCGTTCTCTGAACTGCGACTTACTAGGCCATAGTATTCATGTACGGGATAGGAGTAGTTTGCGAGCTGTAAAAAGTTTGTAACTCCTGTTCGACTAGCAAATCTGCTTGGTCCGCCTCAAAACGTGGCATCTCTGAAAGTGCGCGAGCAGCGTTTCAGCTCGGCTTAAGCATCGGTTACGAATTGCGACAGAATCTCCGCCGGAAGTCGTACCATGGTCGTCGGATTTCCGCCATGCGTTTGCTTTTGATCGAAGACGAGGAAGAAGCCGCAATCATGATTGCGAAAGCTCTTCGGCAGGAGTCTCACAACGTGCAGTTGGCGTTCGACGGGAAAGCTGGAGTAGAAAAAGCTCTGTCCTGTCCCTTGGATTTGATCATTCTTGACGTACGTTTGCCTCTCAAGGATGGCTGGACGGTTTGCCGCGAGCTCCGTCAAGCCGGTCTACAGCTACCCATCTTGATGCTGACCGCAAGCGGAGCATACGATGAGCGGGTGAAAGGACTCGATCTCGGCGCGGACGATTACCTCGTCAAGCCCTTCGATATTGGCGAGTTGCTGGCCCGCGTGAGGGCCTTGCTCCGAAGGAGACCTTTACTCGAAAATCCTGTATTGAGCGTGGACACACTCGAAATAGATACGCGATCCAGAACAGCGAGGCGAGGGGGCGAGTTCATTCGGCTCACGGCAAAGGAATACGCCCTTCTCGAATGCCTGGCAAGAGATGCGGAGACGCTACTCGATCGCGATACGATTTCGGAACGGGTGTGGAATGAACCTTATGATCCCTTCTCGAATTTGATTGAAGAGTATATTAAGCGACTTCGAAAGAAAGTCGACGTCGAAGGCCAGAAGGCTCTGATTCACGGGCGGCGAGGTGAGGGCTACATCCTGACGGCCAACGAGTTTGCCTGAGCTTCATGGAGACTCTCATCGCCTTCCAGAGCCGGAATGGCGATCTCGAATGTAGTCAGCCCCGGCCGCGATTCCACCAGCTTCAGTGTGCCCCCATGACTCTCAACGATCGACTTAGCGATAGCTAATCCCAAGCCCGCTCCGCCAGATGTATCGTTGCCTTGCCGATTTTCTTTGAAGAAACGCTCAAAGATTCGTGGCCGCGCTGCTTCCGATATTCCGATCCCGCTGTCGCTCACCGAAGAGATCCAATATCCGTCCCGTTCGAAGAGCTTCACTTCCATCATGCCGCCGTCAGGCGTAAACTTCACGGCGTTATCAAGTAGCACCAGCAATGCCTGCGCGATAAGACTTTCATCGCCTAGACATCTGGCTTCCGGCAAACTCATGACTGTTAGCGCTTGTTGCTTCCCGCGTGCAAGGGGTTTTGCGGCCCGCACCGCCTCCGAAACCGCATCGTCGAAATACATTGGTTTTCGATCGATGTTCAGGGAAACGGCATCGGATTGAGAAAGAAAGAACATGTTCTCGACGATTTTTCGGAGCTGCAGCATTTGGTTCTCGATGATCTGCAAAGCCTCTTTACAATCAACTAACGTCGCATTTGGATCGTGATTTGTAACTTGAGCACTGGCAAGCGCAATCGTGACAGGCGTTCGAATTTGGTGTGAAGCGTCTGCCATGAAGCGCCGCTGCACGCTAAACGCCGCCTGCAAGCGATCCAACAGCGCGTTAAATCGTGAGCCGAGTACGAACACCTCGTCGCCGCTGCCGGATTGCGGCTTTACGCGTCTACTTAAGTCTGAAGAAGTGACCTCATCTATGACCCTCGCGAGTTCCCGCAACGGGCGTAGCGATCGATTCGCCAGAGAGTACCCGCCCAAACCGGCGAGCACAAGCCCGACGGGCACGAACAGAAGCAGCGCCGCACGTATCCGGCCAAGCTGCACGAATGCGGGGCCAATCGGTTTCGCAGCATAGATTTCGTAGCTGGTGCTGAATCTCGGCAGTCGCAATGTATGCGTCGCGATTCGAAAACCCGCCACGGTCGAACCGCTCTTGAGTCCAGCGGGAGAAACCCTCCGCAGATCGAATTCCCGTTCGAGAGCTGGTTTGTACGCCGCACAGCGATCGCGCTCGCAAACCAGAATCTGCGTGTCCTTCAATGCGGGACTTTGAGTCGCATTCAGAACAGATTGAAGATCGCGCTCACCGTCCCGCTGCGTCGGATTTTCGTTCAACTCATGTTCAGCCGACATGGAGGTCGCGCTAGCCGCTGTATCCAGGGCCGTGTCCAGCCGCTTATACGCCTCACTCTTTTCGAGCAAATAAAGCGACAAAGCCAGCACGATGACGATCGCCCCGAATAGGGAAGTGAAGATCACCGTGAGTCGCGCCCTTACAGACATACAAACCTACTAGAGCCTTGCGAACGGAGAAAAGGTCTGGATAAACGCTGGATAAATTCCAAACTCAACAACGGCACTGCCTTGATCTTATCCGTTTCAGCTACCTAATATGGAATGTCCATGTCTCTACGAATCGCTCTGGCCTTCGTCTTCGGATTAATCATTCTGCCGGTGTTTGGATGGTGCTATTTCCGATTTGGATATGCGCCCGTCGCGACGGCGTCCTCTCCCATGCCGTTCGAGAAGCAGTTGGCGCATCTGGCCTTGAAGCAACGAATCGATAAAGAAGCGCCTAAGAATCCATCCATACAACCGAGCGATTCGAACTATGAAGCCGGTGCTCACGTGTACCGCGAGAACTGCGCAATTTGCCATGGCTTGCCCGGCCAATCGAAAACGCCCACTGCGAAAGGGATGTATCCTCCTCCCCCGGAGCTGTTCAAAGGCCATGGTGTCACGGACGACCCGCCAGGAGTTACGTATTGGAAGGTAGCGAACGGCATTCGACTGACCGGCATGCCGGCCTACACGAAAGCTCTCAACGACACGCAAATGTGGCAAGTCAGCTTGCTGCTTGCCAACGCGGATAAGCTTCCGGAGAAGGCTAACGCGCTGCTGCGGGAACCCCTCGCGACGAACTGAACATCTCGTGGACGTGTTATTTGCAGGTGGCCGACTCCTCACGGTGATATTCAGAGCACGGCTGGATTTATCCTCCGTTTAGAAAACTGCTTGCTTAACTCGTAACGGTAACGGTCATGAGTAAGTCTCAAAAGCTGAGAAATCAACGTGCCTGAATATGCGCAAGACCGGCAAGTGCGGCAAGCTCAAAACAATACCAACGAGCGACGGAACACTTCTGCGATGGATTGCACGGCCCATGATTAGCGCATGGATTAGCGCATGGACCAGGGGAGACGTTTGCGCCAAGCTGTGATCTGCAGTGCCGGTCGATTCTCGTTCGGATCTTTGGCAAGCGTTGCGCTCTCTGGACTCTTGTTTTCACTGTCCGGAGCGGCTCCGTTGCTCGCACAGTCGAGCGGCGCTGCAAACCTTCACGACGGTAAGGCGATCTATGAGGCGGGGTGCGCCGGCTGTCACGGTTACGACGGCAAGGGCGCGCCTCAGTCGACAATAGGGTTCCAGAAGCCCGGTACCTTTCCGGATTTCACGCAATGCAACCAAACCACGCCCGAAGATAACCTGACGTGGCACTCGATGATTCGCAACGGCGGACCTTCTCGCGGCTTCTCGCAAATCATGCCGTCATTTTCGGAGTCGCTTACGCCCGATCAGGTGAAAGCCGTCACCCATTATCTGCGGGGATTTTGCAAGGACCCTGGCTGGCCGCGCGGTGAATTGAATCTGCCGCTCGCGCTGATGACGGAAAAGGCCTATCCCGAAAACGAAGCAGTCATCACGGGTAGCGCGAATGTGAAAGGCGCACCCGGCATGAGTTATCACGTCATTCATGAGCAGCGCTTCGGCAACAGGAACCAGATTGAGGTTGACGTTCCCGTCGAATTCGCCCGGCCGCAACGGGGCTTGTGGTACGGCGGCTATGGTGATGTGACGTTAGGCTTGAAGCGCGTCCTGTTTGCGAAGCTGAACCAAAATCCGGACCAGGCCCAAAACCAGACCAGCGGGTCCATCTTCAGTCTGCAGGGCAGTGTCATACTGCCCACCGGGAGCCGCGTGCATGGCCTTGGTTCCGGTGTCACCAGCTTCGAAACTTTCGCGGCTTTCGGCCAGCTGCTGCCCCACTACTTCTTCGTCCAGGCCCAGGCCGGAGCCGACTTGCCCACCAACACCGACAAGGCTCCCCAGAGCGTCTTTGCTAGAACGGCTATCGGCAAGGGGTTCGCTCAGAACGGCGGTTTGGGACGGCTTTGGTCGCCCATGGTGGAGTTCGTGGCGAACCGCGATCTGATGAGAGGAGCCGTAACCGATTGGGACGTTGTTCCCGAGTTCCAGGTGACGTTGAGTAAACGGCAGCACATCAGATTCAATGCGGGCGTAAGCATTCCCGCCACAAATACCGCCGGGCGGTATCCCCAGTTATTGTTCTATATCCTGTGGGACTGGCAAGATGGCAAGCTAACGGCGGGTTGGTAGATGCGCACATCAGCAATGGCCCTCTGGGCTCTGTCATTTCCAATCCTTCTCGGTGCGAAGGAGAAGCAGGAAGTCCGTTTCGAGACCTCGGATCGATGCGTCGCGTGTCACAACGACTTGAAGACGCCCTCTGGCAAAGATGTTTCCATCGGCTTCAACTGGCGCGCCAGCATCATGGCCAACTCCTCGCGTGACCCGTATTGGCAGGCGAGCGTTCGCCGCGAAACGATCGACCATCCCACCGCCGCCGGGCACGTCCAGGATGAGTGCTCGGTTTGTCACATGCCGGTGACGCGTTATGAAGCAAAGCTACAGGGCAAGACTGGTGAGGTATTCGCCCATCTGCCGTTCTCTCAGGACAAGAAACAGGGTAAACAAGCGGCGGACGGCGTCGACTGTTCCGTTTGTCACCAGATCAGCGGGGCGCGACTGGGCTCGCGTGAAAGCTTCAACGGAGGGTTTGTTATTCAGGCGGCCGAAGATCCGCATAATCGGCCGGAGTATGGCCCGTTCGATATAGAGCGGGGACAACAGAGGATCATGCGCACGTCGACGGGCCTTTTCCAGCCAACCGAAAACAGCGACCACATTCGCAAGTCGGAGTTGTGCGCGACATGCCACACCTTGATTACAACCGCATTCGGACCGGATGGGAAACCGATCGGCGCACTCCCGGAGCAAATGCCATATAAGGAGTGGTTGAACAGCGATTTCAAGACAAAGCGGACCTGCCAGGATTGCCACATGCCGCGCGTGGACGAACCGGCGCCCATAACGAGAGTGTTTGGTGTTCCGCGCGATGGCGTGAAGCAGCACGTCTTTGTCGCGGCAAACTTCTTTATGCAGCGCATGCTGAACCGGTATCGTGACGATCTCGAAGTTGAGGCATTGCCCCAGGAACTATCCGCTGCGGCTGATTACACCTCCCAATACCTCAAAGAACAGTCCGCGCGCGTTTCTATATCGGATGTGCGGGTGGCATCGGGACGTCTCGACGCGCAAGTTTTGGTTGAGAATCTCGGGGGTCACAAGCTGCCCACGGCCTATCCGTCACGACGAGCCTGGTTGCGCCTTTCGGTGAAGGACCGCAGCGGCGCGGTCGTGTTCGAATCGGGAGCTCTGCGGCCCGACGGCTCCATTGTGGGAAACGATAATGACGCGGATCCCTCGAAATACGAACCGCACTACTCGGAAATCACCAACAGCGAGCAGGTGCAAATTTACGAAGACATTCTCGGTGATGCGAATGGCAAGGTCACAACCGGGCTGCTGACCGGAGTGCGTTACCTGAAAGACAACCGCATTTTGCCGGCGGGCTTCGACAGGCAGACAACCGACAGTGACATCGCGGTAGTTGGTCCGGCCCGGGACGACGTGGGCTTTGCTGGAGGCGGCCACCGCATTCGCTATTCCCTGCCTGTGGACACGGAGAAGGGACCGTTCGAGATCGATGCCGAGCTATGGTATCAGCCAATCGGATTCCGTTGGGCGAATAACCTGAAACCCTACGATCGTGCCGATGAACCCCGGCGTTTCAACACCTATTATGATTCGATGACGCAGACCACAGCGGAAATGTTAGCGCGAGCGGTAGCGACACGCTGACGGGCTTACCGCCGCCTGCGAACATTCAGGCAATAACATACGTGACAAATCACTATGGTTGCCGCATACTTGATTCATGGCAACCGAACCACGCACCATTCAGGAAGCGGTTATCTACTTTGCCGATGAATCGAACTGCCGCGAGTACTTGGTTGCCCGTCGCTGGCCAAAGGGCGTAACGTGTCCTCGTTGCGGTAGCGACAAGGTTGTCTTTCTTGACAAGTACAGCCGGTGGCAGTGCAGCGCAAAACATGATGCGCGTCAGTTCACCGCGAAGGCTGGCACGATCATGGAGGATTCTCCGATCGGTCTCGACAAGTGGCTGATGGCCATGTGGCTCATCGTGAGCTGCAAGAACGGCATCAGCAGTTACGAGATTCACCGCGCACTTGGCATTACACAGAAGTCGGCTTGGTTCCTAGATCACCGCATCCGTCTCGCGCTTCATC
>JBJMGJ010000303.1:0-10949 GCA_045807965.1 Bryobacteraceae bacterium
CAACTCACCGAACGCTTGGAGACCGATAAACCGAACGAGAAATCGAAGGCTGTCCTGGACAAAGCCGGGAGTGTTGCTACGGAGTTAACCACGATCGAAGAGAGCCTTTACCAGACCAAAATCCGGGCGAGCGAAGATCCACTGAATTTCCCGGTAAGGCTGAACAATAAGCTTGCGGCTCTGCTCACCGCGGTCTCGCAAGCCGATGCGCAGCCCACCGCCTCTCAGCAACAGGTTTACGAAGCTCTCGCGAGGAGCGTGAATGCACAACTGAAGAAGCTGAAAAACGTGATGAGTACCAGCGTTCCGGCGCTGAACAAGATGGTCAAGGACCAGGACATCCCGGCCATTATCATCAGGATTGCTGAACCGTCAAAGTAACCGCTGCTCACTCTCCTAGGGCCGGACATACGAAATGCCGGATGTGAACTGGAACGAATTCTTCCGAAAGCCGGGCGACGGATTGTTCAGATAAGCGTCCGCAACGCCGAAGGTGAAACTCATCCTCTTGATCAGCGGAATCGTCAGATTCAGGTCGCCCGTCGCCGACACCGCGTTCAGGTTCGACCAGGCTGGTGTTGTCGAGAAATCCTGGTGAAGCACGATCTTGTTCCGGAACTTGCGGTTGTACGCCTCCGAAAACACTCCGCTGAACAGATGCTGGTTTTGAGTCGACAAGAAGAACTTCTGATCCTCGTATCCGATCGCCGCTCGCAAATCGAGCTGTTCCAGGTCCGATTTGATAGCTGACCAACCGACACCCGACGAATAGGTCTGTTGCAGATCGAGGCCTTGTGAGTAATCATGATCGAAATTCGCCGCGGCGAACACAAAGAGGCGCGGCGTGAAATAGCGATCGCGTTCCGCTTGCGCATGGAAGATGGACGTTTTGAGCGTGGGCGTATTCGGCTGCTTCAGTTCCCCGTATGAAGATGTGAACGTCAGACTGGTTCGCGATTCGGGATCCATCCACGACTCGCCAGGGATGTCCCGCGCGAAATCGATGGAGCTAACGTAACTTTGGCTGACTTGCGTCGCATTCACTAGTGCAACTCCCACCGTCGCCGAACCCTTCCAATTCTGATACCAGGCTGGGCGCGACAACACAACACGCCGGAATGTCGCTTCATCGATGACATCCGCGGTCTGGCTCAACGGTAAAACCAGAGGTGAGGCTCCGGGACTGGTCTGCACGCGCAAATTGCCGTCATGCAAAGCCACGGACCCTTGCGGAATTTTAGCGTCGCTCTCGTTCGTACGAAGTTTGACTCCCTTTTCCACAACCGCGAATTTCTGATTTGAGTTCAGTTCCGTAATCTTGTTCCAGTCCACTGTGACGTCGCCGATGATGTCGCTGTGGAACATCACGGAGTTGCCTGTTGTTCGAAGCAGATGACCCACCAGTTTCTCGCCGTCGACAAGGATGAGAGTGTCCGGTCCCGGCCCCGCCGACTTTTCGGCATCTTCGGCCCGCGCGGTTGCGGGATTCAAAACGAAAATCCCGGATAAGAACAAAATCGTTACAGTTTGTCTGAAGGGAAGAGGGGTGATCATCAGAGCCAAATTGAATACTAATTGGTCGGTGAACGACTCCGTTAAATTCCGGCAAATTCGCGGGACAGATTCACTCGCATGTAGATGAGCTCAAACCCGGCGCGTTCATAGTTGCGATGAGATCCGCTTGCCGGCAGCACCGAAGCCACGGCAAGGTCGCATCCGTTTCGTTGAGCGAGCGCAAGGCGCCTTCGGATGAAGCGAGTCTGCCAGCCGATTCTACGGAAGATGGGAAGAACGGCATCTCCGAAGAGTAGTGCCGTCCGATCCTGTATTGCGAATCCGGCGCCTCCAACAGCGCGGCCACCCGAGTCGGTTCCAAGCAGGCAAAAAGTCTCTTTCGAGATGATCGACATCAAAGCCGCTTGCTCTTCCGAGACCGGCATGTACTCCGAAAACCCCTCGCAGATTGTTCGCGCCCAGAGCGCTTTTTCTTGTTCTTCCACGCTGCGAACGGCCTCATCCGCTTCAAAAACCTCGTCCGGACGGATTGGCCGCGCGAGGACGTTGTTGAATTCGATAACCCGGTATGGCCGGTTCTGAACGAAGGCAATGACCGAATCGTGCGCCATCGGGCACAGATCGATGAGGCAACTGCTTCTCCGTTCACTGTAGAAACGTTCCAGTCGCTCCAGTTCTTCCTCGTTAACGGAACCACTCATACCAATGCCCATGGCGTGTGTCATGGGCGAGCCTAAGCCTGTGAAGATGGCCGTGCCGCCCGCGACCGTCAGAAACGCGCAATGGGGGAACGAATCAACCGCGAAACGCGCCATAATTTCCGCATTACGTGCCTCGGCGTGTTCTATTCGGGCCGCCAGAATTCGGTCTGCGCTCGAGAAAGAGCTCACGTTTCCGATAGTAATCGACTAACGCATTCCCGGACATGTGAAACGTCGCCGAATTTATTCGTCCTGCTTTGTCCCCATGCCGTTGACGGACAGAATGCTACTACGGGCACCAGCGGTCATCTGAATAGCCGAAACAGCAGTTCTGCTGCTTTACTCCACGGGAAACAGTGTTATCGAGTCCGAGAGTGATGAATGCCGCAATCACGGGCGCACTGTCAGCAAAGGCTTGGAGTTGGCCTGTAACATTGGAGTTCTTTCGAGCTGCATTTCCAAATCTTTGGCACAGGCGTTTACCTGATACATGCGAATGCACCTGACGTGCAAATTCGTTTCGGTTCCGAGCTCTTCCGGTCTGTCAGACCCGCTTCGCATGCGGGCCGAACAAGGTTAGCCTCTAACTCTCTGAAAACGGGAGTCTAGTGGAGACTAGGCAGCCGAGTTTTGATTGCATCGGAACGCCTGACCGTCTGAACAACTGCCGCGCCTACCACCGTCGCGATACAGGAAAGTAAGTTCCAGGGAGCCATCACCACGAACCAGTCAACCCAATGGCGCCCGTGCACGATCAGAACAATTGCACCTGCGGAAAACATTGACATCTGAGCAAAAGCAAGAGTGATCGCGGCGGGCATCTCTCTCCTCTTTGCTACAAGCGCTACGACGGCGCCGATACCACTGCAAAGGATCACGCGTCCAATCTCCGCAGGGAACTTCAACCAGAAGAGGTATGCACCCGGATCGAATTCATAGACGCGGTGTGCATCGAGGATGATTCTCGTCGCATGTAGCGACCACCGGGTTCCGAACCCAACAGCCCAGAGTCCGCCTATCACGCTGATGAGCATCAGCGGTGGAGCGCCGCGAAATGCATCGACAAGAGCGTGCAGGATTATCTTTAGAGCTTGGCGCCTATACCAATCTCGGGCGAAGCCAGGGCCCGACTTGACTGTGAAGTCTGAGAATTCCTCTTGCAGATCTCCCAGCACCGATTCCGCGAGATCGCCCGGTAGGAATAGGGCAGTGGCCCACTGCGCCAAGCGCGGCGGCTGAGGCGGTCGAAGGTTCTGTCTGGCCATCAGTAACTCCGAACGAGTTTGAGACCTTCGGTCATCCGTTGCAGTGCCGAGTGTGTGCGGTCGAGGGCGCGCACCCCCCTCGCCGTAATTCGGAAGAAACGTTTGGAACGTCCTCCACGTTCCTTTGTAGGTTCACCCATAAAGGACGTCACGTATCCTTTAGCCTCCAAACGGTCAAGCGTTGCGTATACTGCGCCTGTTGAGACTTGGCGATTTGCGCGGGTCTCAATTTCTCGCCGAACGGTGACCCCATAAGCTCGATCTTGCAACCGCACAAGTGCGAGAAGAAGGAGGTGTTCAAATTCGCCCAGATAATCGCGCGCGAACATTACATCTACAAATATAGAACAAATCGGCGGCTATGGATGTATGCTGCCTTCGCGATCCCGACGGCACGCCATCGTTTCCGGATTGCGCTCGTTTTACAGGCAACGGATATTCGACTATAAACTGCTATTAAAACTGATATCCGGGCTTCAGTTGGCACCTGTACGTTTTGTCGCCTGAGGTCGAGGTATCCACATTGCAGTCCGCCCACGAGATGTTCAGCGCGGGCCCGAGTGGGAACACGATCAATTTCCCGTCCAAGTTTGCTTCGATGCTGACGGTTTGCGAACTCGGTGGCAAGGCGAAGCTCATCGTGTTCCCGATGATGAACGGATAAGACTGACGGACGATGTTCGTCACCATGGTCCGGATCACGTCGCCTTCCACAAGAAACGCGGCCGTATCGGACCAGTTCAAAACAGAAATCTTGAGCCTGGCCGCGTGTTCGGTCATTCCGGGATCGACGGTCAGAAAGTGGCAAGGCCCGGCGATGCAGGAAACGCGAACATTTCGAAACTCATTCCCGGGCTCGGTATCGATCGGCAGAATCGTCTGGGTTGCCTTCCATTTTCCGTCCGGTGAGCATGGCTTATGATTCTGGCAAGGAATGTTCCCTTTGTTGGGGGCCAGAAACTCTTTTGCGATCGCCCCAACCGGTATCGTCGACTGATCCTTGAATGAATAGCGCACTCTCACGTCCTTGATTGAGGTGACTTTGGCCGGCGCCTGCACGTGCTGTGCGCGCATTGCATTCGGGGCAGAGAGCGGCTCCATTTGCACGATGTAGAGCTGATCTCCCGGGTTGCTGGGTGTCATCTGGATGGTTTTGTAGCCCTCCCTCACGAACGTTAACGTGAGATCTGCGCCAGTGTCGATTCCGCCGTTGAACCACATGTTGAAATAGCCGGTCGGGTCCGTTTTCTTGACTACTTCTGTTTCGCCCCGGGTCGCTGTGATGGTCACGTCGGGAATGGGAGTTCGTTTACTCGGGTCCGTGTCCTGTTTCAGGACGGAACCCTCGATCGTGATCGCGGGGTTCAAGCGTGGAACGCCCTTCTTGGCGACCCGGAGCGCAATCCCGATGCCGACCGAGGCAACCACGACCGATACAGAAATGAGGATCACTATTCGCTTTCGGCTCATGGATTGCCCTACTCAAGTCTAATGATTGGATTGTTACACTGACCGCAGGGCGTCTCAATCGTGTAGTGGATTGCACGTGTTGGGACGAACCGCTTCCGCATCGACGACACGCTCCGGTGACCGCTCAACCCTCTAACGCTAGTATCAGCCGCCGCGAGATGTTGGCTTTGGCTCTCGCTAGTGCGGCTTTTGGCGAAGAACCCACAAAGACATCTAAACCCGAAGCAAACACGCTAAAGGCCGAAGACGATGCCTTTCTGGATGAACTGGAAAGAGCGAATGTCCGATTCTTCTGGGAACAGGCAAATCCGGAAACTGGCCTGGTCAAGGACCGCAGTCACGTGCGAGCCGATGATTACGGCATCGTGAGTAGTATCGCCTCGACCGGCTTCGGCCTGACAGCGCTGTGCGTCGGTGAAAAACGGGGCTATATACCCACTGCGGATGCGCGCCAGCGCGTGCTTACCACGTTGCGCTTTCTTTGGAAATCGATGCCGAATCATCGCGGGTTCTTCTACCATTTCGCCAACATCAGCACCGGCGAGCGCATCTGGGATTCCGAGGTGTCTTCCATCGATACGGCGATGCTCATCTGTGGTGTCCTCACCTGCCGTCAACACTTTCGTAGCGCCGAAATCTCGCGTCTCGCTCGGGATATCTACAACCGAGTTGAGTGGACGTGGCTGGCGGAAGACACCACATTGCTCCAGCATGGGTGGGCTCCCGAGGCCGGATTTCTTCCCTACCGCTGGGATTATTACAGTGAACTGATCATGATGTATCTGCTCGGGCTCGGGTCTTCATCTCACCCGCTTCCGGCAGAAGCCTGGCGAGCATGGCAGCGGCTGACGTTCGACTATGAAGGTCTCCGGTACATCGGCTCCTTTGCGCCTTTGTTCATACACCAGTACTCGCATGCGTGGTTCGATCTGCGCAATAAGCGCGACGCCTACGCCGATTACTTCGAGAACTCGAAAATTGCTACGGAAGTCCATCGCCGCTTTTGTATCGAATTGAACAAACGTTTCCCGGACTACTCGGACGATCTATGGGGCATCACCGCTTCTGATTCTGAGCATGGCTACGTAGCTTGGGGCGGTCCGCCCGAAATGGGGCCCATCGATGGCACGGTAGTCCCAAGCGCGCCGGCGGGTTCTTTGCCCTTCCTGCCTGACGCAACCCTTCGTGTTCTGAAGAACATGAAATACCGGTATGGCGATCGCTGCTGGTCCCGTTATGGATTCGTAAACGCGTTCAATCCATTGACGAACTGGTATGACGGGGACGTTGTCGGCATCGACGTCGGCATCACCGTGCTGATGGCGGAAAATCTCCGCACCGGATTCGTATGGAATACGTTCATGAAAAATCGCGAGGCACAAGTCGGCTTGGAACGGGCCGGGTTTAAGAACACCTAGCATCGTCTTGCATGAAAGGAAATCCGCATTAGCACCCTTCCGCCCGACGATCTTGAGCGAAACTTGCGGTCCTTCGAGTGAACGGCGACTGCACCATTTCGGAGTTGGAGGAGTGGATTATCCAATCCGAACCGACTGAAGTTGTTGGTATCGGATGTACGTCCCGAGTTTCTCGTGAGCCTACGTTTTGGTGCCATCGGAAAGCTCAGTTCAACGCGTCCGAAGGGCTGACTCCGACGGTTGTACAGCCAGATCAAGCGCAAGGATGTTTCCGGTCCATCACCGGGAACTCCAGTACACCTTAGGTTCCGTTTCAGAGATGATCTTCCAGCTCTCGCCGAAGCGTCCGAGGGCGAGCACGATTTGTGATGCTCCGGCAAAGTTTGTCACGCCCGTTGCGTTCCACTCCTTCCTAAAGGTCAAAGTCACCCGGTCCTTCGCAGCGTTCAATAATTCGACGTTGCTGATCTGGTAGCGATTGACATTCGGGTACTTGGAAAATCCCGCTTCTTTCATCGTCCACAGGGTCGACCAATTGACATTGTATCTCCCAAAGAACCGCTCGACAGTCCGCCCGTAACATTGCATTTGTCCGTCGATGTCTCCCGCCAACATCGTCTGCGTCCAGCGGCTAAGTACAGCCGAGATCGCTTCCGGCATAGTCCACCCCTGATAGGAAAAGGTTGAGGAGCCCGTTACCCGCTGTAATCCGTTCGTATCTGCCGATGCAATCACTGCCGTTCCGGTATTTGTCTGACTCTGGACTGAGCCTGGGGACATAATGCCGCTCGAGTTGTACGATCCAGAATTCACGGGGGCCGGTGGCAACACCAGTGTCCGTATGGGAGTGCCGTGTATCCGGAGTTGATATTCTTTCAGGCTCCCCCGGAAGGTTGGCTGCGAGTGATCTTCCCACACGTCATATAGCGAGGCTCGTACTTGGTCTCCAACAGTGAGTTGCTGAGGGTCCGCTCCTTCGAGTTCACCGTCTTCGACTCGAAATTCGTATAAGTGCTGCTGGCCCTCATCGCTGATCCTCACCAACGTGCCGTTTTCATCGTGCGAAACCGTCGCAATTATGCCAATTACGGTCGTTACGAACGACAGGTTGGGCTCGCCAGAGCTATTGGCGAGGTCCAGGGTTGCGCGTCTCAACCTTTGCGCCTGGTCATGATCTCCGTAAAACCCGGTCATGTCACCAAGCTGCTTACGGATTTCGGCCCTTATGGCGTAGCGTTCGGCGGTTGACCACAATTGCTGAGGGCTCGCGGGGCCGGACTCAAGCTCCTGAATCTCTTTCGTTACGCGTTCTTCCGTTCCGGAATCCGATGCAAGTGCCGGAGCAGATGTCGCCACTTCCCCTCGGCGCTCTGTAGGCGCAACGGATTCCAGCGCTGAAGCAGTCCGGGCCGGAATGGGATGGAAATTCGAAATGGCAAAAAGGAAAGGGCTGACTACGAAAAGAAAAGGGCTGACTATAAGAGCAACGACGGCGGTCCAACTGCAAGCCGTCACTACGACCTGCCTCCGCGGCCGGTGGTTGAAAAGCGGGGTGCATATGCCAGGCACCTTGGCCATGATCCCAGAACTATCCGTGCCATCTGCAAGCGCACGAACTTCGTCTGACCAGAGGAGAGCGCTCTCTTGGATTGAGGCCGTTTTGCGTAGGGAACCGAGAACAGCATCTAAATCAGCATGCGTTCGCCGAGGAAACGACAATCGACGGAGGCTACTCGTTTGGGCATCGAGGGCATGGATCGCAGTAGAGATCTCAGACACGAGATCACGGGTAGCATCACAGACCGAGACCTCCCTCAGGAGTTCGGGCAGAATCGAATTAACTTTTGCTGCTGTCTCGATAGCCCAGGCCAGCGTACGCCAGCCAATCTCGGCAGCTCGGCGATCCGAATTAGCTTTTTTAGCGTTTGTTTCGGAGCGCGCCATTTCGGCAGGAACGGCTTTTAGTATTTCGTTTCGAAGAGATTCGAATGGAGGCTCTAACATCCGAATCCGTGCCACGACGGAGTCGATATCATCGAGGATCGATTTTCGCCACCGAAATTGCGCTGTGATAGCCTGCCGCAGGTCGTTCCCTCGTTGCTCCAGCGATTTCGCTACTGCCGACTGGAATAACTGAACTCCGAATAATCCGGAATTGTTATACCGTTCAACATCTTTAGCAAGAGCGTCAGCGCGGTTATGAAGACTGTATGTCGCACCCGCCAACTCGACAGCTCTGGGGCGAAGCTGGGCCACTCTCTCTTGAAATTCGAAGAGTTCTTTCGAACACCCCATAATTTTGGACGTTAGGGCACCTTGCTCCGGACTGGCCGGAGCAAGCAGCGTGTTCGCGGCCTGCCGGATCAGCGTTGCCGGAGGGCACGACCAGCCGTTGTGTACGCGAATCCAATCCTGTGCTTCCGTGCAGGCACTCTCCAAAAGTGCATCCGCGGCCAAAGCTTCATTGCAGAATGCGACGAGTCGAGTTTCGATCTCAGCGAATTGTTTTCCCAGCTCCGAAATGACGGCTGCCAGCCTTGGCAGATGGCGATCAATCAATGTTCGCCGAGCCAACGGGACGATCTGCTCATGAAACAGTTCGAGCAAAGCCGGCAGGCGACTGCCCAAGAGGTCATCCTCATTGCTACAGACAATGGCCTTAAGGGCAGTCTTTGCGGACAGTCCAACTATGCTGCCTGATACGCGGCCACCGAGAGCAATGGAACAACGCCTCAGGATTTCCGCTTCACTTTCTTCGTCAGGATCTAAGTCATCGATTCGATTTACAACAGCGAACAGTTTGCCGTCGACGCCAAGCTCATCGATCTCTTTCAACTGCTGTGCCGAGCAAGCCTGTAGGGCGCTAAAGACCCATACCAGGGCATCCGCATGACTTAGCCAGGCCTTTGTCGCGACTTTGTGAGCCGGACTGCCTGAGTTGAACCCGGGTGTATCGACGAGGGTTACGGACTCGAGCAGGGGAGACTCGAGCGACAACTCGACAGTGGAGATGGTTGTGCGATCTCCGGAGTCCAGAGCCCCTGTTTCCGACGAAAAGTCGTGAACAGCATCCAGCTCGATAGCTGACGTGGAGCCGTCATGCTTCGATAGACGAGCGCTCCGTTGTTTTCCGAATTTCAGTACGGTAATAGCTGCGGTTGCCGGGAGGACATCCATGCGCAGAACGTCATCGGCAAGTAGCGCATTCAGGAGCGTGCTTTTCCCAGCATTGAACTCGCCAACCACGGCTACCGTTGGAGGTAGTCTCAGACGCTCTGCGGTTTCATGAAGTAAATCTGCCCACGCTTGCAGACTGGGCACGCCCCGCAGTGAGGCCGCAAGCGAGTGGATGGATGCAAACTGCGCGATCACAAGCGATTTGGCCTAGTGGGGAAACACATCTGCTGCGAGCAAATCTAGCTCCGGTACGTGGTAATCCGCTGTGTGCAGCAGTGGATCGTCGTGGACCATCACCGAAGTGAAACCGTGGCCTAAAGGGATGCTGCTGACCTCCGGGAATCCATGGTGGATGAAGTCATTACCACCGTGACTATTCGCGGCAGTGTGGCCAATGAAGTCTGACCCGTGGTGAACATCCTGGCCGCCGAAGATATTCTGCTCCGTGTGAAGCACCTGCGTTGTCCCGTGATATACGTCGTAGCCGCCCTGAATGTTCGCGTGAGACTCCGCAATGACACGCCCGTCTTTTATGAATGTCTCGCCCCCAAAGACATTCTTCGTGGACATCGCAATGTGCTCACCGTCTACGGTGTGCTGGTGCAGATCGTGGTTCTCAGTTGAATGGAATAAGTGTTGATGATCGTTCATGCTACCTGTTGCTCCCGAGCTTTGCTTTCGGCGATCGCAAGGAGTTCCTCCACTGCAGCGGTTGCCTGCTGCTTCGCGCTTCGAATGACTTGCAACTGGGCGCTCATGTCGCTTCGAGCGTTCGTTCTGCTTGCGATTTCCGAGCGGACCCCATCCCCAGCTTTCTCTACTAGTTCCAGGAATCTTTCGTTAATCGAGGAGGTCAGCGATGCGATGTCCTCATCAATCGCCGCAAGCACCCGGCGAGAGAAGTCGCTCATGCAAACCGAGACTGCGCTCTCGATCTCGATGAGCGCCTTCGTTTTGGCTTCCTGCAATTCCTTTTGGTGCCAAAGGCGGCTTATCAGCGGCAGGCCGGCCATTCCCACGAACGGAACGAGTGGTCCCATCCCGATCAGCAGAAGAAGCGCGGCGGCGCCGCCGGTAAGCAAGCCCGCTTTCACATTTGTAAAAGAGAGGTCTTCGGCGGTGACTTCCGGCAGGGTCACCGTATTCATCTGGAAACCAGCGCTCCCAGGTTGCGTTCGTATGTTGACGGCAGTACGGTAGGAGCGGCTGAGAGCCACGCAAAGGTTGCGCTCGATTGCGGTAATTAGTTGACGAAGAACTGTCGAGTGAGAATCGACCCAATACTTCAGTTCCTTTCGCACCGAAGCCGGAATTCTAATTCCAATCAGTTCATTGAACTGTGAACCAGAGAAAGACTCGATCGTCTCGCGAATGTTCGTCTGCACTCTAACTTCAAGTGTTTC
>JBJMGJ010000304.1:0-9427 GCA_045807965.1 Bryobacteraceae bacterium
GGATTGGGTGAGTACGGCTGTCGAACGGAACAATCTTGATCCAATTCCCACCCTTTGCGCGAAGCATGGTTCGCACCAACCCAGAGGCGCGGGAAAGGTCTGTGTCGCTGATGCTCGCCGAGGTGTCGACAAGAACCGCGGTTGCCGTCCGAGTCTTCGGAAGGTTGATGGAAGGTTCACTCAACGCCAGCAAAATTGCCGCGAAACTGCAAGCCTTGAGAACTAAGCCGAGACGCGAACTCGATCGGGGCCAGGAGAAAGCCGCCCAAGCCAGCGGAGCGACCGCCAGCGGCACCAAGAATGGATGAGCAAACATCATCGTGATACGAGTTCTTCGTTGCGATCGAGTTTTCTCTCGACTGGCGCTATGGCAACGCCCGCGCGAGCGGAGCGGCCACTCCTGACAATAGAGGGACGCCGGCCTCCACCGAACAGGTACCACTCGGTAAGCAAACCAAGCCCTCCGAGGCACGCCAGGAACTTCCAAAGATCCGTTGAGGTGGGAAGGTAGGTCTCGAAGGCCGGCAGACCGACGGACACCTTGGTGGGCGCCCAGCGGTCCTTTGCGACATCAGGTAACGTCAAGCTAACGACTCTTTCACGATCGCCGGAGACAATACGAATCACGTCTGGCTCCCTTGTAAACAGCTGGACAGTATTGTCGGAGACTGTAAACGGGATGGCCAGTCCCCTGGCGTTTGTTACTTGGAGCCCATCGCGCGTCTCGCCTTCGTTCAGAGAAACGGCCGCAGCACCCAGCCGCCTCGCCGCGAAATCCAACGTGCGGAAGGATTCCGGAGAGAGCCAACTCAACAGATTGGCAAAGATGAGAGGCGTCGTCAGCGTAAATCGCAGCTCTGGCTGCAGAGGATCGAATCCGATGACGGCGAGTTTGGCACTCGATTGAGAGCGAGGCCTCAAGACCACAATCGGGCCCGCCGCCACGCTGGCAAACGGCTGGTCACCCGCCCCCGTTTGAAAGACCTCGGCAACGGGCAGGCGCTCTTCCTTCGTGTGCAGCCCGGACCCAAGATCCAGACCGGATTTCCATTGCGTGATTGTGGCTTGATTTACCGTTGTTTTCACCGGCAAAGGAGCGTTCTGCTTTGGCGGATTGATCCACAAGCTGGGGCGCAATGGTCTTGTTTGCGGTGCAAAGGTGTCGAAGATGACGGCGTCTGTTTTCGGTTCGCCCCGATACTGAGCGGGATCCAGATACTCGACGACCAGGCGGTGATCGGCGGCCAGTAAAGGAGCGAGCAAATCTTTTCTTCGTGTGTACGCGGTGATCTTTAAAGCGCCGTTACTGGGCAGCTGCAACGCGCCGCTGTCATCAATTGGAAGAGCGTCATGCGGATGGATCTCGGCTCTGAACAGTCCAGCCGTGTTCGTCACGAAGTCGTAACGCGCCTCCATTTCGGACCCGGGTCGCACAGCGTAGTTACGCGCAGCGAACTTCGTTCCAGCAAATTCGGTTCGCAATTGGAGATTACGGACGGAGGTCCCGTCGTTCCTGAGAGTGACGGTAGCCTGCCACGAGTTCGACTCCTCTTCACTTCGTCGGACAGCAATGCTGCGAATTCCGGAGTTCTGGGATGCGACGGGTATCGAAATAACTCGGAGATTGGCGGGCAACGGAATCGGAGCCGGTTCCGCATTCACCCTCGCGGGTCCGATGTAAACAATCTCACCGGAGCGTCCGCCCGACCATGCCTGCGCCTCTCTGGCGTATGACAGAGCACCCGAGATATTCAGGGCGGAAAAGCCTTCTTTCAGCTGAGCAAGGCCCGAGCGCAGTATTGCGCGGTCGGCGGTAAAGGCTGTTACCGGCGTGGAGAGCGCGTCAGCGGCAACCAGGAGCACGCGATCGCCCGGCCGTAACGCGGCAAGGTAGCTCCTGGCGGCCTCGCGCTCGCGGTCGATCACTTTACCGCTCGGGTCCACTGCCCCAGCCCACGCGGACGTATCTAGCAACAGAACATGATCGCGAGAGCGGAACTCGCGAGTACCCCAATTGAGCTGCGCAATGGCAAGCAGAAGGCAAAGCAGGCTGAGCAATTGCAGCACCAGAGACCAGGGCTGGTTCACCTTTTTCCGGTGCGGGTGATCCTCGGCCGCGGCTGCCAACGCCCAGAACCGCAGAGTCGAGACAACGCGCTTTCTCTTCGTGCGATCGAACAGATATAAGGCGGTAACGAGGCCACCCAGAGCCCCAAGCAGTGTCAGGAATTCGGCCGCGCTCAGGTTAAGAAAGAACATCGGAAAGTTAAGATTGGGCTCCCGCCGTCATGAGTCGACCGAACATGGCTTCCTCGATTCCCGTGCTCGTGGGAAGACCGGCATACCGCCCGCCATTGCGAAGGGCCAGGCGCTTGATCTGATCAGAGTAGGCGTCGAAGGCAGCAGTGTACCGTTCACGGGCGTGGGCATCGAGAGAGATTTTCAAATGGGAACCTGATTCCGCATCGATCAGTTCCACATCCCCGGTATCGGATGGGGTTCGATCCTCGTCTCCCCAAACCTGGACGAGTAAAAGCTCGTGACCGAAATCGGCGAGATACTGAAGCGGGCGCAGGCAGTCGCCATCCTCCAGAAAATCAGAGAGAACAATAATTAACCCGCGTTGCGGGTAGGTATTGAGGTACTGCCGCGACATCTTGAAGAAGTCCGTCGTTCCTCCTGCTTTCAAGCTTCGCAGAAAATTCTCCGCCGGCTGAAAGCGATGGCGGCCGCCGCTGCACAGCAAAGGATCGAGCAGCCGCGACGAGAAGGGCTGGAGAAGAATGCTGTCGAGCCGGACCAATCCGACATAGACGAGAGCCGCGGCCAGTTTCCGCACGAAGTCGAATTTTGTGGGCTCTCCGTGGCGAGTCCCGGCCGTCATGGATTCGCTCGTATCGAGGAGAAGTCTGACCGGCACGCGCGGCTCCAACTGAAACATTTTCATGAACAGCTTTTCGAAGCGCATGAAGGCGCGCCAATTCACGGATCGGAGGTCATCGCCCTGGTGGAATCCACGATGATCCAGGAACTCCTGCCCCGGGCCGGCCAGATGGGAAAGGTTATGACCACCCACCAAGCCAGGAAACGACTTCTGCCATTGGAGCGTGAGCCGTTCCAGCCGTTCTAAGAAATGACGATCGACGAGCGGTTCTGGCATAGATCTGAAGCCGCGGCGACTTGGATCAGTCTCTGGGAAAGACGCGCTCCAGGAGCTTCGTCAGTATTGTTTCCGTATTTTCCCCATCGGCATGCGCATCGAAGTTCAGGATCATTCGGTGACGCAGAACGGCAGGGGCGACGGACGTTAAGTCATCCACGCTCAAGTGCATGCGATGGCGGAAGACGGCCATGACTCTTCCACACTCGATTAAAGCCTGTGCACCACGGGGAGAACTCCCGTAGCGGATGTAGCGATTGGTGATTTCGGGAGCGGTCGGCGTTCCTGGCTGGGTAGCCATCACAAGATCGATGGCAAGCTCCTGAACGTGGGGCGCCACGACGACCTGTTTGCAAATTGCTTTCAGATCGGCAATTCCGGTTTTATCGAGCACCTGGCGCACTTCGGCTTCGTCGCGTTTAGTCGTGAAATCGACGATTTTGCTCAAATCACTTCGCGAGGGGAAGGAGACCAATACTTTCATGAGAAAGCGGTCGAGTTGCGCTTCGGGAAGTGGATACGTGCCCTCCATCTCGATCGGGTTCTGGGTCGCCATCACGAGAAAGGGGATGTCCAGGCTGTAGGTGGAATTCCCGCTCGTGACGGTACGTTCCTGCATGGCCTCGAGCAATGCGGACTGCGTCTTCGGAGTGGCGCGATTAATCTCGTCGGCCAATACCAGGTTTGCGAAGATCGGACCCGGTTGGAAGCGAAGATTCTTGTGGCCATGATCGTCGCTGTCCATAACCATGCTTCCGACGATGTCGCCGGGCATGAGGTCCGGAGTGAACTGGATGCGTGAATAACGCAGTTCGAGGACACGAGAAAGGGTTCGGAGGAGGGTGGTCTTCCCTAGCCCGGGAACTCCTTCGAGGAGAACGTGACCGCCGGCGATGAGGCAGATGAGAACTCCGTCGATGACATCCGCCTGGCCGACGATGACCTTGCCGATTTCTTCGCGTACACGGTTCAGGTCGGCCGTTGCCCGATCGATCAAAGCCGCGTCCGCAGTCAGTGTTTGAGCCATTTTGGATTCATTTACGAGGGAACTGCGACGCAGCAGGGTCGGGCTTACCGTCTCACCTTTCAAATGAGAAAAATCATGTGACCGGGCTCAATGCCTCGGCGCTGGCAGTCTGCTATATAGAGTCTGCCATAGCTCTCTAGAATATAGTCTCCGGGCGTGAAACCCAGTGTAGCCGCGGTGCTGTCGATCCAGTCACCCGGCCCCTCCAATTCCAGAAAGCACCCGATCGGCGTTTCGTCCAAAGTGACGACACCGGGCGCATCGGGAGATGCTTTGTACTCCGTGCGGAACTTTTCGTACCGGAACGTCGGCTGGAATCCGATCTGCTGAAAGACGTGCGCCAGCTTCTCGGCAGATCCGGCTGAGGTTTCAATTTCGGGACGGCTCTTGTGGGCTCCGGGCGTTCCCGGCCCTTTCCAGGTGAGGATGCAATCACCGCCGACTTCCCGGATTCGCAGCAGCATCGAACTCTGCCGTAATCGGCCTTCGGGCGTATCGTACAGGGTATTCGCTTCGAATCGGCGGGGTACAGTTTCGCGGAAGCCGCGCGACAGCAGCATGGTACGGACCTCTTCTGGCTGTCCAACGGCAATCTTTACTTCGGTTTCGACCAAACCAGTCATGCGTCGTATGGTGAACTGATTTTGGCCAGCTCACTAAACTAATTTTGCCACTCGTATAATAAGGTCGTCGGTTGGCGTGCGCGCCCGTAGCTCAGTTGGATAGAGCGAATGACTTCGAATCATTAGGCCGGGAGTTCGAGCCTCTCCGGGCGCGCCAAGAAAGTTGCTGGATCCAAAGAATTTACGCCCTTCACTTCTGGCAGCAACAGCGGCTCGTCATCATCGGTATGCCCAGAGGGAACCGCACTGCTTCCCGCTCGTTGCTCTTCTTTCATGTGCATGGTTCGTGCTTCCTCCAACTTGCGCTCCGAGTCTAACTCGTTTAGATGGATGTACCGCATCGTGGTTTCCAGGCCCTCGTGCCCAGCAAGTTTCTTTAGGTGAATGGGTCCATGTACTTGGCCCAGCTAAAGCAGCAGCATGCTGCTTCTTTAAACTTCACTGGTTAATGTGCCCGGACTTTGTTCGCGTTGGGAAAATCCGCCCCGTTGGATTATCAGGCTTCTGGAGGCTTAGTAAGGCCGCCACTCTCGCTGCTTTCGTCTTCCCATTGTGAACGATAAGGCGGCCCCTCGTAACTCGCGTCCCATCGAAGCCGATAGACCTCATCAGGACGAAAGCCGCAATCGAGCATTAATGGTCAAGACGGTTCGAATTATAGGCGGAGTTGCCGACCAATATATGCTTTCTGACGTGCCTCATTTTACTCAGCCATTCATCATTGAGGATTTCAGCATGTCGGCGAAGTCGTTTGGCGTCCGGTAACCCAGGCTGCTGCGGGGGCCGCTCACATCTGGTTCTGGTACCGTGAACCGCCTAGCTAAGTCTGCGGTGGTTGTTTACCCAAACTACCACCTGTCATATGCCCCTCGATCCTGGTATGCGAAATTACTTGAGCGTCTTTGTCCTAGATAATCCCGAACGCAGACCGTTCGCGGAGAAAGGGCTTGGATCGAAATTGCATCGGTTCAGGTACGAAAGCCGCAGCTTTCATCAATTCCGGGCGGTAATCGCTCGGCTTTGAGTCTGAGTCGAAGTATCACGCGATAACCGCTGAACGAGTTCCGGGCGCAGCTACACGTACAACGAACAGATCGAACTGCTGAGACCTTTGGGAACGAATGAGACCCCCGGCTACGGCTTGTCGAAGATGATGACGTTATGAATGGTATGTCCCTGCCCGTCTTTTCCGTCCTGCTTGTAGGTCATTGTCTTTCCGTCCTTCGAAATCACGCCGTGACCTCGCGTATTGCCACCCGCTATTTTCCAGACGTGATCCACAGTATTGCCAGATGTTTTTGACGAAACAGTTCCGTCAGCGCCTTCAACGGGATCCGCTGCTTCTGACTTCTTGTACGACCACTTAAGAGGCTTTCCTGCGGGATTAACACCCTCGATAACCACTTCATCTGTAGTTATTGTGACGATCTGGCTTTGCGGTCCCGGTCCAGGGCTATACTTCGATTGCTCCGTGTTGCGAACCCATTTGCCGACAAACGGATCGGTTCTTGTCTCTGCAATGGATGCAACTGCCGATGCAAGTAAGAGGGTCGACAGTAATAATCGGCGGGTGAATGTTTTCACGTGAATTCTCCTGACGGGAATTGAGCGGCGATTCTACCACTCACGCTGCTCTATTTGCAACTGATTGGCGGTAGTGGATCGGCTTGAATCCGACCTGGGCATCACGCCGTCGCAGTGGAACACGTGGCGCGGGCGCAAGCTCAAAGGAATCAGAAAGATCGGCTGACTCGTTGTTCCAGTAACCGATAAATACACAAGGATGGACGGGCAAGCCCTGACAGTCGCGTATCACAAGTTTCAGCGGACTGGCGGGAACACGAAGCAGATGCAGCACCGGGAATTCGTGAACGGTTGCTGAACGGTGGGGAGGGCGGGTGAAATAGACTTGACCGAGTTTATCACCTTCTGATTGACTCACTGATTCGATCTCTCAATCAGAAAATCGCCGTCAAGTCAGACGTGACCAAACTTGCCCAATTTTGGGATTTCTGTTACATCGTTCAGGTCTGGGATCGAAATGCGAGTATGAAGGCTACGGACAAAGGACGCGGTGGCGGCGCCGGCACTGCGCACCTGCTCCTTGGATTGATTGCGAAATGAAAGCGGCAAGCACTCCCGGTTTGCTCTGCTTTGTGCGGCGCTTTCTGGAACCTATGCCCTAGCGGCGTTTGCTTTGGACCTTGGGGCAGTTCACGTCGTGCCAGGCAATGGCTTCGTCTTCCGAGGCAAACCGCTCGTCTCGCTGGTAATTCCCACTCGTAAACATCTTCCTCGTTCGCTGGGATGACCACGATATGTCCGCACGCCTCGTCCTGCGTCAGCCACAGTGTTCCGTCGGGTTCTCGTTCAGATAGCGCCATATACTCTCGTCAGAATACGCCAACAGAAAACAGTCTTTGTGTGTTGTGCACCGATCGTATTTCGCCTGGAAGTGATTCCGGGGGCGGCTTGTGTGACCGGCCATCCATGAGGGTGCCCGACCGGCATTACAGAGCGAGAGTTTGTTCGGACAGAGTGGTGAGCGTGAGCTGCGGCTCTAAGGTTGCGAGCGTGCCATGGGTGGTCGGCTTATGGCGCTTTCGTGTCGCTGGTGGAAGTCGTGCCGTGGCTTCTACCGGCAGCCGCGTCTTCATGGATTCGAAGTGTCTTCTCCATGCGTTCGCGAACGGCTTCCACCTCGTCTTCGTCCATCTCAGCTCCATAGTAGTAGTCCGTTCCCGGCGGGTTCTCTGTTTCGACAGCGTGGGCGAGGCGGTCTGTAAGATCCTTTAGCTTCATGGCTTGGATTTTACCTCTGTCCGATTAGACTCGCCCAAGGCCAATTGGGCTACAAGGAGGTTCAATTCGCCGAAAAGCGTGCTCCGATTGGGCTCGACGGCGAGGACACGATATGATCTATTCCTCGGAAACGTAAATCAATGCCACGCAAGTTGGTCCTCATTCACGGATACTCGGACAGAGGAGAAGCGTTCTTTCCGCTTCGTGACGCGCTCGCGGCCAGAGGTGTCGCGCTCACAGACATAAATATCTGCAGCTACATTACGCTCAACAACGAAATCACGATCAAGGACATCGCCGAAGGTCTCGAGCGTGCCTTCCGGACCCATGCCGAACTGAAGGAGAATCCCGATTTTGAATTCGACGCAATCGTTCACTCTACGGGCATGCTCGTCATCCGTTCATGGCTCACGAACTACGGCATCAAATCGAGCGACAACCGACGTCTCAAGCGGCTGAAGCATTTAATCGGGCTTGCACCCGCGTCGTGGGGATCGCCCCAAGCGCACAAAGGACGGACTTGGCTGGGAGCCCTCGTGAAAGGCGACAGGAATCCGCTCGGTCCGGATTTTCTTAACGCGGGAGACCGGGTGTTGGAGGGCCTCGAACTAGGCAGCAGCTTCACTTGGGATCTCGCCCACGTGGATCTACTCGGACCCGAACCGTATTACGACAGAGGACCGGATACACCTTACGTAACCGTCTTTATTGGTAATCGCCCGTATGCCGGGTTGGAGAGCGTGGCAAATGATCCGGGTACCGATGGAACGGTGCGCTGGTCAGGGTGTGGCTTGAACTCGCGCAAGATCCGAATCGATCTGACGCAAGTTCCCATTGATCCCGATGGCAACGTTGTACCCCTCGATGAATCCGGCAAACCCCGCCAGCGCGTCTGGATTTCCGATTTTGCGTTAGACCGCCAGCACATCCCGATGATCGCGGTCGATGGCCGAAATCACGGCACGATCATCGCCGACCCGGAACCAGGCATGGTCGATCTTATTGCCGAGTTTCTTAAGGTGGATAGAGCCGATGCTCTAACTCGGTGGATGGACCGTGCCCAGGAATACAGCAACAAGGCTAGGCCTGAAATGCTGCGCAATCCGGACACCGGCTTCTTCGGACGCTTGTTTGGAGACTCCGACGGAGCGCTTGAAGGCTGGCAGCAGTTCGTGGTGCACGCTCGGGATGAGCGCGGCGACCCAGTACAGGACTACATGGTCGAGGTGCTCAAAGATGGAGCAATATTCAACGCCATGTACACTGATGTGCACTCATACGGTCCGGATCAAAGTTATCGCTGTTTCCACATCCATCTCCCCCAAGGCATCTCCAACCCGAACCTGAAGCTGCAGGCCCGCATACATGCTTCCACCGGAACAGAATTGATGGCGTATCAGGGCTATAACTTGATAAAACAGGAGCTAACTGCCGAGTCGGAACCTATTATATTGGATCTAGACTTAGGAGAGAACGGAACGCTTTTCTATCCTTTCACGACAACCTTGGTTGAGATTATCTTGAATCGGGAGCCCCTGCCCTTTGGTCAAGAAGCGAGAATATTGAAGTTCTTGCCCAGAGCGTAGGTCGAGCGAATCGGCACGAGGTGAGACCATTTGCCGTCCCGATCAGGCGTCGCCAATCTGTTTCAGCAGGGTGCCGATGTCGAAGTAGATACAAGCCGTAATCTGCCGGCTTATGGAATCGTACTCATAGACGGAGCAACCCGGCACTTGTACGAGCTACTTAGCTGATACAAAGTCGTTTGTATAGGTCTTCGCCTCATCGATGTACGTCGAGCGCACCCTTTCGACC
>JBJMGJ010000305.1:0-3864 GCA_045807965.1 Bryobacteraceae bacterium
ACACCAGCTTGCGAAGGCCGGGTCCACGTATTTTTCCACTTCGGACCCGAAGCTTGGGCCAGACGGTACGGCAACGGCGGAAGTCTATCAAGGAACGGCGGAGACGTCGAACGCGGCGCCGGCCGAATCCGCGGCACGAATGGTGACCTTGCTCAGAAGTTTTGAAATGCTGCAGCATGCCATCAAGATCGGCACCGAGATGAACCGGCACGCCGTAGAAGAAGTGGCGCGCGTTAGTTAAGTAAATCCACGGATCGAAGATCAGGAACGGAACGAAAGAAATGATAAGAGCATTGAATACCGCGGCCAGCGGGATGACGGCGCAGCAGCTCAATCTGGACAGCATCGCGCACAATCTGGCAAACGCGAGCACGGCCGGTTTCAAAGAGCGTAAAGCGCAGTTCCAGGATTTGATCTACCAGAACATGATCCAGCCGGGCGCGTCAGCCGGTCAGCAAACAACGACGCCAGTGGGATTGCAAATCGGACTAGGAACCCGAACGGTTTCGAACGAGATTATCTTCTCGCAGGGAAACATCACGCAGACCGATAACAACCTCGATCTTGCGATCCAGGGCAAAGGCTTCTTTCAGATCCGCAGGGCGACCGGGGAATTGGCTTACACGCGCGCCGGCTCTTTCCAACTCGACCGCAACGGAGTGATGGTCACAGCCGAGGGCGATCCGCTCGAACCGCAAATCACCATCCCGGCGAATGCTCAATCGGTTTCGATCGCGCAAGACGGGACGGTCAGCTACACAATGCCCGGCCAGAACGCGGCGCAACGTGCGGGCCAGATTCAATTAGCGAACTTCCAAAATCCGGCCGGGCTGAACAGTCTGGGCAATTCATTGTTTACGCCTACTGATGCTTCAGGTGATGCACAGGTGGGAACACCGGGCGGAGCAGAAGGTTTGGGAACGGTACTCCAAGGCTACACGGAACAATCGAACGTGAACGTCGTGGAAGAATTCGTCAACATGATTCAAAGCCAGCGCGCGTACGAAGCGAACTCTCGCGTCATCAAAGCGGCCGACGAGATGTATCAGCAAATCAATCAAGTTACTCAATGATCGGCAGCCTTCTAATTGCCGCGTCGATCCAGGCGGCACTTGCGTGCCACCCGATCGAAAGCGACCGCATTTACGGACGCGATCTCGCGGCAGTCGAGACGGCTCTCCGGGGGCTACCTTCGGATCTGGAGATAGGATTTGCTCCTGTTCCCGGACAGCAGCGCATCTTTCGATCGGACGAACTCACCAGAATCGCGCGAAGCCACGGTATTCCGGAAGGTTTGGCTCAACCGATCTGTTTTGCGTGGGATTTGAAGATTCCAAATCGCGCCGCCGTGCTGGCGGCCATGAACGAGACTCTCGCCGGTCGCAACGCAACCATTGAGATTGTTGAACAAAGTAATGCGCCGTTGCCTCCCGGAAAACTGAGCTTTCCGTTGTCCGGACTAAGCGGTACGTCGGACGCTCCCGTTATCTGGCGAGGCGCCCTGACGTACGCAAATGGTCGTACGCTTCTCACCTGGGCCCGTGTCCGCATCAGCGTGCGGGAGCGGCATGTCGCCGCGGCGGAACTTCTGCTTCCAGGCAGTGAGATCCGCGCAGATCAATTGAAATTAGTCGATTACCAAGGACCCCTGACCAGGGACCATCATTTCAGTTCTATCGCCGAAGTCGCCGGGATGACGCCGCGGAGCACCGTGGATGCCGGTGCATCCTTGCTAAACACCATGTTGCGCGAAAGGCAAGCGGTAGAGCGCGGCGACGCCGTGCAAGTTACAGTTCAAACCGAACGAACCCGCATTGAGGCGCAGGGCATTGCAGAAGAAAGCGGCGCCTCGGGTTCTTCCATCGTTGTTCGCAATGTGAAAAGCGGGCGCAAATTCCAGGCAAAGGTGCAGGAGAGGGGCAAGGTACTCGTCGTTCCGGCAGGATTAGCAGGGCTGGTGACGGACGAGGATCTGAAATCGAAATGAGAAAGAACTTCGCGGTAATCGGATTATTGGCTTCGTCAGTGATACCGGGCTTTGCGGCCAAAAGCGATAAGAAGCACGAGAAGCCGACTGTCTCCACACTCGATGAATACGTCCAGCAGGCTCATAGAGCAGCGGAAGCGGCGCCGGGCGAAAGCCCCGGTTCGCTCTGGTCGGGAGCGGCGACGCTCGTCGATATCTCCAGCGACTTGAGGGCGCGGCGAGTCGACGATATCGTCACGATCCTGGTGAACGAGACGGCCTCAGCCGTTTCTACCGGCGCAACCAAAACTGCAAGAAACTCAGATATGACGGCCTCAGTCAGTTCAGCGGCCGGGAAGCTTTCCGTTCCAGGCAGGTTCTCGAACATCCTAACTACTTCGGGGAAAACCAGCCTTGATGGTTCCGGAACCACTTCCCGCACAACGACGCTCACTACCACCATCTCGGCCCGCGTCGCGGACGTGCTTCCGAATGGATTCCTGGTTGTTGAAGGGAACAAAACCGTTCTCGTCAATTCAGAGAATCAGGTCATCACTCTACGAGGCGTTATCCGGCCCGTGGATCTCTCTGTTGCGAACACCGTGCGTTCTGGCGATGTCGCCCAGATGGAGCTGAAGATCAATGGCAAAGGTGTCGTGAACGATGCCGTTCGGAGGCCAAATTTCCTGTATCGCTTACTGCTCGGGGTCTTACCCTTTTAACAAAAAATGAAATCTCTCGTCTGTTGTTTTCTCGTGTTAGCACCGATGCTTTCGGCCACTGAAGCCGTTGAGAACCACGGAGTGCGCTTGAAAGACCTGGTAACGATCGAGGGCGTCAGAACCAATCAACTCCTCGGCTACGGCCTTGTGGTCGGTTTGAATGGGACTGGAGATCGCCAGCAGACGGTATTCTCGGTTCAGAGTCTGACGAATCTTCTACAGCGGATGGGCGTTAGCGTGAACCCCGCGGCCATTACGGTCAAGAACACTGCTTCCGTTTTGGTGACCGCCACGCTTCCCGCCTTCGCGCAACCCGGCGCCGCACTCGATGCGACTGTGGCCGCTATCGGTGATGCCAGTAACCTGCAAGGCGGATTACTGGTGCTGACGACGCTAAAGGGCATCAACGGCCAGGTCTATGGCACAGCGCAGGGACCGGTGATCACGGGTGGATTTGTTGCCGGCAGAACGGCGAACTCGGCGACAGTCAATCACCCGACTGTCGGACGTATCCCCAATGGAGTTTCCGTGGAGCGGCTAGCGCCATCGGCGCCGATCGGCGACACGGTCAAATTGCAGTTACGGGAAGCGGATTTCACAACGGCCGCACGCGTGGCGGAAGTTGTGAATCGCCATTTCCCGAGTCCAGCGGGCCTGGCGCACCCGGAGAATTCGGCTTTGGTCTCTGTCGCAGTACCGCCTCAATACTCGGCGCGCGCGATCGAATTTATCTCCGAGCTGGAACGTCTTGCGGTGGAACCCGATCGCATAGCGCGCGTCGTCGTCAATGAACGAACCGGAACCGTTGTACTCGGGAAGGATGTCCGGATTGCTCCGGTGGCCATTATGCACGGCAATCTGACAGTTGAGATTCAGACCACTTACACGGCAACGGAGCCCGCTCCGTTTTCGTCCACTCCTCCCGTCGTTGTCCCGCAGACAACGGTTGCCGCTAAGGATGAAAAGACGCGAAATGTTGTCCTGAAAGACGGCGCTACGGTCGAAGAACTTGTGAAATCACTCGCTGCTATCGGATCAACGACTCGCGACGTAATCGCTATTCTCCAGAACCTGCGCGCGGCCGGCGCTCTCGATGCCGAGTTGGACGTTATCTAACCATGAATATCTCTTCCAGCCTTTCCACCCTTGCGCCTTTGGCCGGCGCCACGAACGGAA
>JBJMGJ010000306.1:0-7716 GCA_045807965.1 Bryobacteraceae bacterium
CGTGACCACGCCCGTTGTTTTTCTCAGCAGCGGATTGTTTGGCGCATAGGTAAACGGCCCCATGGGGTCTTAGCGGTGTAAACACCAGTAGCATATAGGACAGCCACTGCGTGCCGGACCCGCTGTATTCGAGGTAATAAGTGCCGTTGCGTTTGAACACCCAGGGACCCTCGATCCAGGCCTCGTTGAGGTACTCGTTCGCTTCCCCCCATCGCTCCCATCGATGCGCCGGGTTGAAGCCGAACAGGTGCTTCGGGGCTGCGGCGAACTTTGTCAGATCATTAGGGTCAAGCGGCACGACAAAGATTCCGGCCGTTGATCTGCCGGGATAGTAAAGATAGGGCTTGTTGTCTTCATCTATAAAGATGTCGACGTCGAACGCACCTGTCCAGGGATGGCCATTCGTAACACCCTTCCACGGCCCACCCTTCTCATCTTTCCAGGGTCCGACAAGTTCATAAGGCCCAAGGACATCCGCTGCCCTATAGAGCGGCGCGTCGTTGCCGGACATGTAGAAAGCGCCGTTGTACTTCACGACATGCGGCGCGACCGGCAAGCGTCCGTCACGTACTTCAACCGCCCGATACTTCCAGTTCACTAGGTCGGAGGAGATCCAAGCGCCCCCGCCGGTGCCAAACAGGTAATAGTTTTTCGCTTCGCGGATCACCGTGACATCACCGAGATTCAGCCCCTGAGGCAAGCCATCTGGTGAAGTTGTCTCGATAGGAAGAGGATTGAGATACCGTAGCGACCTTCCGATTACCGGCGCTGCCGGACCCGGCGCGGTAGTTTGGGCCCGAAGCGTAAGGGCGGTGCCCGTGACAAGGCAGAGGGTTGTGACGCTCCGCAGGCATGAGGAGTTCAGACTCATTTATTTGGAAGTAGAAATAGCCTTTACCAGGACTTGGCTAATGAAGATTGAGCGGTGGTTTGGCCCGTCGCGCCTCGGTTGAGGGCAGTTGAAACGGTTCGAGAATGGCCGTGTATTTCTCGACGGCGGCGCGCAACGCCGGAACGTTCGGAGCGCCCTTCCTCAGCAGGTCCACAGTTCTCGTAGGCGGATCGTACATTGCAATCAGCTGGCCCGCCTCAAGGAGGTTCGCAGAAATCTCCGCCGCATCCAGTCCGGCGTCCCATTCCGGGTTCGGCTCGGCGAGCCACTTTTTATTTCTGGCCACTGCGCGCGTAACGGCGCCTTCTTTGTCGGGAACGGCCGGCATCACATCCTCGGCCCGGTCGCGAAACATGCCCAACAACGCCGCCACGATCGCCGGGTCTCGTATCGTTCCGTCCGGATGGAACACTCCGTGGACCTCGCCCCACTGGTGCGTAATCATAAGTTCCCAGATGTACCAGCCCACGTTCGCCTTCATGTGCTCTTCGATCGCCACGTCATAGGGGTTGGCGCGGGCTATACATCCGATTTCCGTATTGATGAGCGGCTTGTGTACCTTCGCCGCGTAAGCCTTTGCTTTCGCGATGTCCGCGCGAATCGCGCCCCGTGTCGAGAGATAGTTGTGGAACGAAAGCACATCCTGCGCGTCGCCCATCTCAATCATGTTGTCCGAATAGGCGGCGCCTATCGTCACAGGAGTCACGGGATCCAACTCATGGAACATCTTCGCCATATAGACTGCGTGTTCCATTCGCGTCCGATTCGCCGGGGTTGGCGGCAACTTGCAGCAGTCGGGTTCGTTCGATACGTCCCAGATCGACAGCCCCGGTTCTTTTCCAATGGTCGCGATTAAGCCGGCGACAAACTCCCGCGACTCCGGCCATCGGCTTTTGTCCGCGGAAACGCCACGTTCATACTGGATCGTCGGCATCACGCCGATTCCGCGCTCGTGGGCGGCGCGCACCAGATGCACGAGATTTCGCCGAAACACCTGCTTATCCTGAGCCCATGCCGCATACGGAACAAAAACGCGGGCTTGGTTTAGTTGAAGCCGCTTCGCGTAGTCGAGATCGCGTTCCGTCTCCGCGGCGCTGTATTGTAACCAGTGCTCGGTGTGCCCAATCGTCGGTGCCGATTGATAATTGAAGCCCCGCACTCCGGATAGATCCGCCGGTATCCTTCGTTGTGCCGGCGCCGGAGTTGCCGAGAGCGCGATGAGGGCTATCAGCGCGGCAGGCTGAAGCCTGAACGATCGTATAACAATCAGGTTTCCGTATATACCCATGCGACACACATCGTATGTCAATGCGCGTCTCGCTGCAACGGTTCACGCGCTTGGCATAGACTGTCATGAGGCCCCGAAACATCTGCGCCGCTCTGTAGCGGGAGGAATGGTATTTCAAAACTTCGTCGTCCGTTTCTATGCTTCATCGCCTTGCTCGCAACCGCGATGCTCGCTCTCGCACAGACTGGCATTAAACAAAAGAAGCCCGTATTTGGAGGAGCGTGCCGCTTATGCCCTTGGGGAGCAATGGCCGAAGTCGTCCAGGAGGCTATGAAGCCCTACGGGTACGACGTCCAGATTTGCTACAACTGCAATGCGGCGGATGCTCCGCGCATCGTCAGCGAAGCCCGGCTGCCGCCACCCTACAAGCCCGATCCCGCGGTTCCCGAAATTCTTGCTCCTCGCAATGCCGCCGGACTTGGGCCGATTGATTTCGGTGCGGTCGCAATCCAGTTTTTACGGAACGCCTATCGTGGCACCGGGCCTTACGCGAAGGAAAAGCCGCGAACGAACCTGCGCCTGATCGCGAACATCCAGGATCCGAGTTGGGTTCTCGTAGCCGCAAAAGCCGATACGGGAATCACGGACCTCTCGCAAATCCGACAGAAGCGCTGGCCGGTTCGTATCCTGACTGCCGGCATTGGCGGTGACTCTGGTCGCATCCTGGCACACTTTGGCTTGTCGAAAGAAACAATCGAAGCTGCGGGCGGACGGGTAGGCAACACACCCGACGACCGCGAGCATTTCGACGTCGCAATCGGCGGAGGCGGCGTGATGACCACGGCTCCCGAATGGAGAATCTGGACCGAAATTTCGCAGAAGTTCGATCTCAACTTTATTCAATTGCCGGATGAACTGCTAGCCAATCTGGCCGAAGCGGGCGAGGCGAACCGCGGCGTTATTCCGGCAGGCCTGTATCGCGGCATTGAGCGGCCCATCCCGACGGTCGTCCGTACCGGCACCGTAATCTACGGGCGCGCCGACATGCCCGAAGACTTCGCCTACACCGTGGCCAAAGCCATGGACGAGCAGCAGCAGCTTCTGCAGTGGCGGCATCTGAACTTCTCTTACAACATTCACACCGTCTGGAATGGCTACGAAGTTCCCCTCCACGACGGTGCTCTGCGTTATTACAAGCAGAAGGGCTACATGAAGTAGGCCGCCCCCGAGCATACGACGAACGAAATAACTCACATGAAACACATCTTGCTCGCTGCCCTGTTGGCAGCGCCACTCCTGAACGCCCAGCAGCCATCGCCGGTGAAGGTCGACGGCGGCTTGCTCCAGGGGACGACCGAAGACGGTCTGACGGTCTACCGAGGCATCCCGTTTGCATCTCCACCCGTCGGCGATCTCCGATGGCGTGCCCCGAAACCGGCTGCGAAATGGAACGGAGTGCGCAAAGCTGATTCCTTTGCGCACGGTTGCACACAGGCCGTCAGAAATCCTTCTAATGGCCCCGGCGTAAGCGAAGATTGCCTGTATCTGAATGTCTGGACTCCCGCCAAGTCGCCGGGCGACCGCATCCCCGTTCTCGTCTGGATCTACGGGGGTGGATTCAATGCCGGTGCTACGTACGAGCCGAATTACAGCGGCGAGAAGTTGGCTCAAAAAGGTGTGGTCCTGGTCAGCATCGCTTATCGTGTCGGCCTGCTCGGCTTCTTCGCGCACCCGGAATTAACCGCCGAATCACCAATGCATGTCTCGGGCAATTACGGCCTCCTCGACATGATGGAAGGGCTGCTCTGGGTCCGGAAGAATATCGCTGCTTTCGGTGGTGACCCCGCGAAGGTCACCATTTTCGGGGAGTCAGCGGGCGGAATCGCGGTCAGCATGCTTTCTGCATCTCCTCTTGCCAAGGGGCTTTTCGACGGCGCCATCTCCGAGAGCGGCGGATCGTTTGGCCCACCGCGCCCCGATACACTTCCCGGCGAAAACTTAAAAAGGCTGCCGGACGCCGAACGAGCCGGTGAGGCTTACGCTAAAACTACGGGCGCGGCGTCTCTCGCCGACCTTCGCAAGCTCCCAGCAGACCACTTACCGGCAATCCGCGGCTTGGCCTGGCCCATCATCGACGGCCGCGTGATCCCCGACGACCAATACAAGCTGTACGAAACGAAGCGTTATAATGACACGCCCATTCTGGTCGGCTACAACTCCGACGAAGGCGCGAGCTTCGCTGTTCCCAAGACGCCGGAAGAGTATGTGACGGGCGTGAAAGAACGCTATGGCCCGTACGCGGATAAGCTTCTGAAAGCCTACCCGTCCGGATCCTCTACGGTCCCTAAAACCGCGCGCGATTTGACTCGAGATGTCATGTTCGGCTGGCACACCTGGATTTGGGCACGCCTTCAGGCAAAGACCGGAAAATCTAAAGTCTTTTACTACTATTTCGATCAGCACCCGCAGTATCCCGCCGATTCTCCCCGCGCCGGCCATGGCTCCGGGCATGGCTCTGAGGTCGTCTACGTCTTCGAACACCTCAAAACTGCGAATCCGCAGATCACCGATACAGACGTTGCGATCTCGGATGCAATGGCTACCTATTGGACCAACTTCGCCAAGCGTGGCGATCCGAATGGCCCCGGATCTCCGCAGTGGCCGGCCTTCTCAGACTCCCACCCGGTCGTCATGTACTTCTCCGGAACGCCTCACACCGGCCCTGTCCCCAACGCAGATGGCCTGAAGACGCTTGACGCTTATTTCGCATGGCGACGCACGCCCGAGGGCGAAGCGTGGGTCAAAAAATAATCGACGGGAGGAGACGGAGGAACAGATTCATGGGACATCTGGCAACCGCAGCGCGTCGCCTTCTCTTCGCGACCTTGCTTCCAATACTCGCGTGGCCTCAAGCGAAGACGCTATCCGGCCAGTTCCGGGCCGATCCGCCGACCCTGACAGCGCTCGGCTTCGAATGGAAGATCTCAGGAGACGATAATCGCACTGCGCGCATCGAAGCCAGCTACCGCAAGAAAGGTGAGCGTGAATGGCGCCGGGCGCTTCCACTCATGCGCCTGCAGCACGAAGCCGTGACTAACGGCGGCCCGGGCGCCCGCCGCAACTGGTATTACACCTACGAGGCCCCGAATATGTTCGCCGGCAGCATTCTCAACCTGGAGCCGGGAACCGATTACGAGTGCCGTCTCGTTCTCTCAGATCCCGATGGCGTGCAGGGCGAGCGGGAGAAGACGGTGACGCTGCGCACGCGCGTGGAGCCAGAACCCAGTCAGGGCGGCCACGTGTATCACGTTTATCCGTTCGGCTACAAGGGCGAACGCCAGCAGCCCGCGTTCACGGGGCTGATGGCCGGCTATTTCATGGGCGCTGACGAATCCGATCATTACAACGTTATGCCTCCCCGGGTCCAACCGGGCGACGTGATCCTTCTGCATGCCGGACTCTATAAGGACAGTCGATTTATCTACGGCGGGTTCGACCGCAATACTCCGGCCCTGGGAACGCCGTTCGATGGCACGTACTATCTCACCCAGAGCGGCACCCCAGAAAAACCAATCGTGATCAAAGCGGCCGGGGATGGAGAGGTCGTGTTTGACGGCGACGGTTGCCAGAATCTCTTCAATCTCCTGGCAGCGAATTACAACTATTTTGAGGGCATCACAATTCGAAACACGAATGTGGCGTTTCTTCTCGGGCTTAAGAATATTGCCGGGGCTAGCGGCTTCACGCTCAAGCATTCAAGACTAGAAGATATCGGCCGCGGCGTTCAGGACGAGTGGTCGGGATCGAAAAACTTTTACATCGCCGACAACGTTTTCATTGGCAGGCACGATCCGAACAAGATGCAAAGTTGGAATCCGCCCGCCGTCTGGTCGAAGTTCCCCGGTTTTCCCGCGCAGACCACTTCGGAATACGCCGTCAAGGTTTATGGACAGGGCCACGTCGTGGCGTATAACTACGCAGCGAATTGGCACGACGGTATCGATGTAGCCACCTATGGCAATCCGGATGGCACGCCCGACGAAATTGCAGACCGCGTTCCCGTCTCCATCGATTTCTACAACAATGATTTCTACAACATGTCCGATAATTGCATTGAAGCCGACGGGGGCGCCCACAACGTCCGCGTTTTTCGCAATCGATGTTTCAACTCCGCCGGAGGAGCACTCAGTGCGCAGCCTTCATTTGGCGGCCCGACGTACTTCTATCAGAACGTTGTTTACAACGCGACGACCGGCGGCCCGTTGAAGTTCCTGGACACCCCGGCGGGTGTGCTGTGCTACCAGAACACGTTCATAGGTCAAGGCACCATGATCGGACCGGCATCGAACATTCACTTCCTGAACAATCTTTTTGTAGGCGACAATTGGCCGGTTTCCGTGTTCAGCGTGCGCACCTTTACGAACTATTCCACCTCCGATTACAACGGCTTCCGGCCCAACGCCAACGTGGAGTACGCGTTCGCGTGGAATTCGCCCGCTTTTGAAACGCCAACTGACTATAAGGGTCAACTGGTCACACGACGCTTCAAATCGCTGAAGGAATACAGCGAAGCGACGAACCAGGATCGGCACAGCACGCTCGTCGATTACAACATCTTCGTTAACGTCAAGATGCCGGATGCGACCGACCCGCAGCGCCTGTATAAGTCGGACGACTTCGACTTGCGCCTCGCGCCGGGTTCCGCGGCCATCGACGCCGGACTGACCCTGCCCTCCATCAACGACGGTTACAGCGGACGTGCGCCCGACCTGGGCGCCTATGAGCTTGACCGGCCGATCCCTCATTACGGACCACGGTCGCAGCCCTAGGGAGCTTTGCAAGCGTCAGATCAGTGCCGTTCCGAGTCTTCGCTGGAAGCACGTAAATTCCGTTGTGATGCGGCCACGCACGAATACGAAATACCGGAGCGATCCGGACCAATAACGGACCGCTCTTCGCGACCTCGACCGTACTGCTCTCAACCGATTCTCGGCGAAGTGGCGGAGGCTTTGAGTCGCAGTACGGCAAGTCGTTGACCATTGGCCGACAACGAGTCGAATTAAGTCGAACGGAGGACAATTCGTTCGACCGGAGGACGTTGACGCGAGTGCGATAGCAGGCGCCAAATACAAAACGTTCCCTTTACGCAGATCTGCGGCCTGGAACAGACGGTGTCATTCGAGGCAACATCGATTGATTTGCAAAGACAGGAAGGCGCGCAACCGGTGCTGGTCAAGTCCGGAAGCGGGCGGACGTATATTTACTGGACCTGTACTCGAGTTGATTGGCCCCATTACAATGAGCGCGGCAGAGACGTTCACGGAAGCCCTGATCCCGACAAGATCACACTTTACGCATATTGGCGAGCACACTCAAGGTGTGTTCTGTGATTCACGTGAAAGGCACCTTCCGAACGGCTGGACCTTTGAGTTACTTAACGCGGTCTACAGGACGGCGGACGGAAGAGGGTTCGACGTGTCCGGTATTCCGCCAGACATCCCTTCCGCGATCTTTGCCGAAAAAGACCCTGCGGCCGGTCGGGATCCGGCAATGGCTCTTGCCATGCAGTTGGTCGCACACGGCATAAGGTCCCCAA
>JBJMGJ010000307.1:0-9123 GCA_045807965.1 Bryobacteraceae bacterium
CGGGAGTCTCAAATCACAAACCGTCCTGTTTACCGCCCATTGGGACCACCTCGGGATCGGTGCTCCCGTGAACGGCGACTCCATCTACAACGGTGCGCAGGACAATGCGACCGGTTGTGCCGTTCTTCTCGAAATAGCTCGCTTGTGGGCTGCGTTGCCGGAGAAGCCAAAGAGAAGCGCCGAGTTCGTGTTCGTGACCGCGGAGGAATCCGGCCTTCTCGGTTCCCAATACTATGGAGAGCACCCGCGAACGCCCGCGGGCCAAATTGCCGCAGACCTGAATTTCGACGAGTTCTTTCCTTTCGGAAAAACCAGAGATGTCTTTGTCACGGGCGCCGAAAGAACCACGCTTTGGCCTCTCGTCCAGCGAGATGCCAGACGGCTCGGCCTTAAGATTGCGCCCGATGCTGAGCCCGGACAAGGGCATTACTACCGCTCCGACCACTTCTCGCTCGCTCGTGTGGGTGTCCCGGCTTTCTCAATCTCGGAAGGCGCCGACTATATCGGAAAGCCCGCTGACTTTGGCCCGCGCGTACTGAAAGAATTCAACGAGAAACGTTATCACCAGCCCTCGGACGAATACCACGACGACTGGGACTTCTCAGGCATGGAGCAGATCGCCCAATTTGGCATGGCGCTTGGGCTGGATATCGCAAATCAACCGTCTGTTCCCACGTGGAGAGCGGGCGACGAGTTCTTAAAGGCGCGTGAGGCGAGCGGAGTCAAAACGACTCAGTAACACACGCCTTCGTTACGAGATCTTTGCCGCTTGGGCAGAGCTTACGGCGGCGCCGATGGTTGCGATCTCCTCACCCCCCGGGACGATCTCGAAAGAGTAGCCCTGTAGTGGACTGAGCTTCACCATCTCCTGCATGTACTCGCTTAAGAGCGAAAGATTGACATAGCGGGCTCCAGCTCCCGTGATGAAGAACTTGCCCGCACCACTGACGTGAACACTGCTGGCGGTCCCTGCCGCTAGAGCCCTGTGCCAAAGTTTCACAAACTCTACGCACCTCGCCTCGCCCGCTTGCGCCTGGTCGAAAACTTCGTCGGGCTCAAGGTCCATAAATCGAAGGCGCATTGAGCGGAAACCCATAATGCCTTCGAGATGTCCGGAACCGCCGCACCCGCAATAACGCTCCTTGGGATCAAGGCTCACGACAGAATGGCCGTTTTCCCACACGCCATCGTGGAGGGGATACCTGCCGTAACCGACTCCGGTTCCCAGATACCAAAGGCGAACCAGCCGGTCGAGGTGCCCGCGGGACGCCGCCATACCGGCAGCCATCGCATCCGCGTCGTTCATCACCAGTACCGGCAGCCGTCCAAAGAGCGGCGTCAGAGCGTCCGTGATGAGTTGCTGGACGTGCACGCCCTTGAACTGGGCCAGATTCGGAGAGTCTTCAACGTATCCGTTTCTGACGATCCCTGCCACCGCGAGCCCAACGTGCGTGGGAGTACTTTTCAGCCCGAGCCGCTTCACCAGGTTCGCTACTTTCTCGGCGATAAGTTCGGCCGGCGTCCCCCGCAGTGCATCGGAGCCATCTTCGCGCTCCCGCTCGAAAATCAGAGTTCCCTCAACCGCATGATCGACGATTGAGGCTGCCGCGATTCGGTCCGTGATTGAAATGCCGATTCCGTGCGCCATATTGTCCGCCCAGTAGTTAACGAGAGAGCTTATTTATTCCGTTGAACGCCGCAGCCTTGTAGCACTCGGCCAGTGTCGGGTAATTGAATACAGTGTCGACGAAGTATCCTACCGTGCCCTTGAGAATCATAACGGCTTGGCCAATGTGCAATAACTCCGAAGCTCCCTCGCCAATAATATGCACTCCAAGAATCTCCAAAGTGTCGCGATGAAAAATCAGCTTCAGCCTGCCTGTTGTATCACCTCGGATTTGGCCCCGAGCGATCTCGCGATAATATGCTACTCCGACTTCGTAAGGAACGTCCTCGTCCGTCAGTTGTTCCTCGGTTTTGCCTATAAAAGAGATCTCAGGAATGGTATAGATGCCGAAGGGAAAATAGCTCGGGTTTGACGATACGGATTTGTTATAGGCTCGAGCAACCGCCGTGCGTCCTTGCTCCATCGACACGGAGGCCAGGCTTGGGAACCCGATGACATCCCCGACCGCGTAGATGTTCGGCTGAGCTGTCCGGTAATTCTCGTCGACCGCAATGCGGCCCCGGCTGTCCGCGTCCAGCCCCGCTGCTTGCAGATTCAGCTCGTCGACATTCCCCTGGCGGCCTACTGCGTAGAGCAGCGCGTCACCCGACACCTTCTTCTTGCTCTCGAGGTTGGCAACCACTCCGGTTCCCCCCGGCGTCTCTTCCACGCTCTCCACTTCTTCATTCGTCCGCATGGTCACGCGATGGTCGCGAAGGTGATACGAGAGCGCCTCCACAATCTCGGAATCCGCGAACTCCAGCAGGCGTGGCCGCTTTTCTATGAGCGTCACCCGCACACCGAGCGTGGCAAACATACACGTGTATTCGACACCGATCACGCCTCCGCCCACGACGATAAGAGTTCGGGGAACCGAAGGCATCTCCAGAATCTGGTCGCTGTTGAAGATTGTCCGCCCGTTGATGGGAACCTTGGGAGAAAACGCCGGTTTGGTCCCGGTGGCGATCACGATGGTTCCACCATTTAAGTCAGTGACACCGCGCGACCCTGCGACTTGCACCGTATTGGGGCTCTTGAAACTCGCGACGCCGGTTATTACCTCGATGCCGTTCCGCGAAAGCTGCGCCTGCGTTACGTCGATCTCAGTTTTAATCACATGCTGCACGCGGAAGGCGAGATCGGCCATGGTGATCTTTTCTTTCACCCGGTAACTGACGCCATAGATGTTCTGGTAGTTGTAGCCGGACAGATGAAGCACGGCTTCGCGCATCGTTTTACTCGGGATAGTCCCCGTGTTGATGCAAACGCCGCCGATTACTTCTCTTCGTTCAATAAGGGCTACTTTCTTGCCGGATTTCGCGCCTTGTATTGCGGCCCGCTGACCTGCGGGACCTGAGCCAATCACAACCAGATCGTAGTCAGGCATACGCGGAAACCGCCAAAGACACAAGCCCATTGAGCTTTGAAGAGTTCATAAAGGGTCCTCTGGAAAAGAGCCGGATTCGTTTAGGCTCGGGTTGTGCCAAAAAACGGCTATGAGCTAGTGAGTCGATGTATTTGTGGTCTTGTCCTTGACCTTGTCAACGCCCTTCTCGGTCTCGTCGGCCGCTTTGTGGGTGCCTTTCTTCGCGGCCCTGGTCGACTTCGTGGTGCCCTTCTTAACAGCGCTGGTGGTTTTCTTGCCGGCGTCCTTCATGTCTTGCCCGGCGCTCTGCGGTGCCGCCGCCAGAGTTCCGGCCGACAAAAGGCCTAGTACGGTCAAGGAGAGGAGGGCGTAACGAAGTTTCATAACACCATTCCAGCATAGGACGTGATAGAACCCTACCGGAACTGAAGAAAGTTACTCTCCTTTAATTATTTCAAGCAGACCGCGGCGCTGGCTGATGGGCGGCGGCGCGCGCCAAAATTTCGTCCTCGAACCTGAAATCAGCACGAGAGGAGGGCCGTTTCTTAAGATAATCTTCAAAAGTTACCTTAAGCCCGAAGCCAAAATCCGTCGGACGGAAGCTCAGCATTCTCTGGGCCTTCGTGACTACTTGCGTAATAGCAGGGACGTCAAAGTAGTAACCGAAATAGAGCCTTTCACCAATAGCCTGACCGCCGGCCCTCTGGATAAAATCCCGAGGTAGCGAGATTAGTTGCGGCTTACCGACGCCGGCCGCGCGCGCAAGGTCGATGACGAGTTGGTGCTGAGTGATGACACGGGGATTCGCTGTGTTAAACGAGTGCCCGACAACATTTCTCAGATCCAAAACCTTGATCGCCAATTCAACGAGGTCGTTCACATAGACAAACTGCATCAGACGATGCCCTTCACTTGGCAGAATGACGGGGCGTCCGGCGCGGAGGCGGTCCCAAAAGAAAGCTTCCCGATAAAAGGGGTTGCCAGGACCATAAACAAAAGGCGGTCGCAGTGTGACCACGGGGAAGTGAGAGCGCTGATACATCCGAAACAGGGCACGTTCCGACATAGCCTTGTTTCTGGCGTAGAGACTGGGATGGTCGTCCGGAGCCAAGGCGTCGCCTTCGTGATGGTTTAGTCCATCCCCGTAAGCCGCCACACTCGACATGAAAATGTAACGGCCTACTTTCCCGTCAAATAAAGCAGCCGTTGCCTCCACTTGGGCGGCGTTGGTTCCATGTTCCCAGTCGTAAGCGATATCGTACACGGCGTCGAAGCGCGCTTTGCCGATGGCCGCCTGAATGGATTCTGCATTGTTCCGGTCCGCGACTAAGTTGTGCACTTTACGTCCAAAAGGGTGTTTCGGCTTTCGGTGGAGTACGGTAACGTCGTGACCGGCCGCCGCTAATTCTTCCACCAACAGCCGTCCTATGAACTGAGTGCCTCCAATAACGAGGACGCGCTTCGAAGCCGGCGCTCCGTTCTGCGCTGGCGGATTTTGGTTTGACACATATAGTAAGACGCGCGAAATGCGATGACGGGTTTAACGTTCGGTTGTGGTACTCGGAAAAGGATTGTTAAAACTCAGTAAAACTTCCTTGGCGCATGAGTACTCGCGCGTTCCTTCTAACCCCAGAACCCTGGGGTATACTAGCAATCGATGTCGCACGGTATGGTGGGCGCCGTATCGACCCTCATCGTGGATGATGAGCAACTTGCCCGGGACGAATTGGCATTTCTTCTCAAAGATTTCCCGGAGATCGAAATTCTCGATTTCGCCTCAAACGGACCGGCTGCGGTAAAGCTGATCGAGCAAACCGAACCCGAACTCGTGTTCCTGGATGTTCAGATGCCGGGGCTGGACGGGCTAGGTGTCATCTCGGCGGTCGCCAACAAGCTCGAACAAGCTCCCCATTTTGTCCTGACCACCGCTTATGACCACTATGCGCTCGAGGCATTTCGCCTCGACGCTCTGGACTACCTGCTCAAGCCGGTCGAAAAGGACAGGTTGTCGGAAACAGTGGCACGAGCAAAGCGCATCGTGGAAGAGCGCAGGATGGCGCAAGAGAAGCTTCCCGATGTCTCGAACTCCAGAATTTCGCCCCAAAGAAGCAAGCTTCTTGTGCGCTCGAATAACCGGAACCTGATCGTTGATGCGCAGGACCTGATCTACGCGACGATCGACGACGGGTTAATCACGGTCGTCACTTCTCACTTCGAGGGTCAATCGAACTACCGCACCATCGAGGAACTGCAATCGAATCTGGATCCGGATCTGTTTTGGCGTGTGCACCGGTCCTTCCTGGTTAACATCAACAAAATCAAGGAAGTGATCCCCTGGTTCAAATCGAGCTTTCAATTAAGGATGGACGACAAAAAGCAGACGGAGATCCCCGTCAGCAGGATACAAACCAAGCGGCTCCGCGCCCTGTTGAAGATCTAAACGGGAAAGCTAGTTGGAGCGCGGCTTTGGTGGCTGTCCTTTAGCCAGTCGTACGCGCGCGGTATCAAGCTTCTTTTGCACCTTGGCCACGTCTTCGGGTTCGGCGTCGGAAGCCGGCCCGGCATTCCACTCTTTCAAGGAAGACTGCCACTGTGCGATTGCTTCGCGAATCTTACCCTGCTTGAAATAGACATCACCAAGGTGATCGTGGATGGTTGCGTCCTTCGAAGAGAGTTGCAGAGAACGCGTAAGCTGCTGTTCGGCCTCGGGCAACTTGTTCTGGTGGTAATAAACCCAACCCAGGCTGTCGAGATAAGCATAGTTATTCGGATCGAGCTTCATAGCACGCTCGATCAGTTCCTGTGCTTCCTGAAGCCGAACTCCACGGTCGGCCAGCATGTAGCCAAGATAGTTCAGGGCAGAAGCGTTGTTCGGATCGGAATCGACGACTTGGCGGAAGGTCTTCTCTGCCTTCTCGTAATCTTTTTGCCGCTCATACATAGCGCCGCGCAGAAACTGGACGCCGTTTTTGTCTTCCTTGCTTTGGGAGAGCTTTTCCGCCTCATTCAGGTTCTTCTCGCAATCCGCGAAGTTCTTTGCTTTCTGGTCGATATCGGCCATGGCAAGGTAGATCTCCCGGTCGTTCTTACCGTCCAGAAGTTTCTTCAATTCAGCCAGGGCCTGATCGTTCTTGCCCTGGTCGGCCAGGAGTTGAGAACGAACTTCGGCGAGCGTGCGATCGTTCGGGTACTTCTTCAGCGCCGCATCCATCTCGGCCTGCGCCTTCGGAAGGTCTTTCGCAATCCGATAGGTATTAACAATTTGAGCTTCTACCCGAGAGCCCAAATCCGGATCCAGAGCCGTCATCTGCCGGAACGAATCGACCGCTTGATCGTACTGCTCGGCGCTCTGAAAAAGGCGCGCCAACTGTTCCAGCATTCGCGAACGATAGGAACGTTCGGTCGGGTTGTAAGTCTTTCGAGCGGTTGCGTCCAGGATGGTCTTAAGACTTGAGATCGCTTCGTTTACTTTGCCTTCGTCCTCAAGGAGGCCTACTTCGCTGTACCGGATTTCCAGATTCTCCGGCTCGAGTCCCTTGGCTTTGTTCAACATCTCCCGAGATTTCGCAAAGTTCTTTTGCTCCCGATAGATCTGGGCCATTCCAAGATAAGGCTGGGCTTGACGCGGATCGGAATCGGCCATCGTCTGGTACGTCGCAATCGCATCGTCGAACTTGCCCGCCAGCGCTTGGTTTTGGGCCAGTGCCTGGTTCAGTTCACTGTGCGTCGGATCAAGCTCAATGGCCTTCTTGTAAGCTTCCGCCGCCAGCGCGAATTCGCGCATGGATTCATAGTTGTTGGCGAGAGTCACGTACGCTTTGGGGGAAGGCTTCTTGGTTGTCAGCTTTTCAAGTAATTGAGCCGCGCCTTTGGCATCCCCGCGATCCGTGTAAACGCTCGCGAGCCCCGTGACTGCATCCTCGTTGTCCGGGTCCGCCGCTAAAGCCTTTTTGAATGCCGCTTCGGCATCGACCGAGTTCTCGAGAACGCGATTGAGCCGACCCACCATCACGAGGCTGTCGAGATCCTTGGGATCTTTGTCCGCGATGAGCTTGTACTGTTCGAGCGCCCTCCGAACCATGCCTTCATCGATACGATTCGCCTGGGCATCTCCAATTTGCTGGGTGTAGATCCGCGCCAAGACCCTTCTAGCGTTCAGATCGTCCGGGTTGGCCTTGATCGCGTCTTGTGCTTCCTGAACGGCTTCACGGATCCGGCCGGACATGCGATACAGCTCGGCGATATCTTCGACCAGGAAGGAGGTACTCGGGTCCTCTTTGATCGTTTGCCGGTAGTTGTCGATTGCCTTGTTAACGTAATCGCTTCTATTGCCGCTTGCGGCCGCAAGCTCTTCATACAAATGGCCTAACGAGTAGTGATAATAGGCCGAGGCTTTGGAAGAGGCGGCCTGCTTTGTAGGCGCGGGGAGATTGGGATTTCCGGCCGTCTTGTCTTGCGGCGCCTGCCCATAGGCAAGCGGGGCCATGAGAAAAACAACGGGAGCACAGATCCGCAGCACTGGGCCAAAGCGACTACACGAACATTTCAGCTTCAACATTTCACCGCTTTACGTTTAGGGGCTTACAACCCGGCTGGAGTTGTTAGCCTTTAGTATAGCCCTGTTTTGGGGCCAAACCGGGAATGCCTTAGCGCTCGCCGGTTCACCGCACTTCCGTTAAACGTTGCTTGATCACGCCTCAGAGCCCTCTCATCGTTGTTGTTGGTCCGACCGGGTCGGGGAAAAGCGAATTGGGCATTCATCTCGCTGGCGAGCTGAATGGCGAGATCGTCGGCTGCGATTCCGTTCAGGTTTACTCGGGCGTTGATATTGGATCCGCCAAAGTTCTTCCGGAGCAACGGGAAGCGATTCCGCACCATCTGCTTGACATCGCTGCCCCAAGCGCAAAGGTAACCGCGGGCGAATACTCAAGGCTCGCACGTCGGGCGATTGCCGGAATCACGGCGAGGGCCCGCCTACCCATCGTAGTCGGCGGAACCGGCCTCTACCTACGGGCTCTCCTCGAGGGATTGTCACCCGCCCCGAAGAGGGATGAACATTTCCGGACGCGTCTCGAGCAGGTGGTCGCGCGGAGGCCGGAGATCCTCGTCCGGTACCTGAGAAGGTTCGACCGCGAGTCGGCCGGTCGCATTCATCCCAATGATGGGCAAAAAATGACCCGCGCCGTCGAACTTTGCCACATCTCCGGGCAGCCGGCCTCCGCTGTTCACGACCTTTCTCGTGATGCCCTCGTGGGGTTTCGCACCCTCAAACTAGGCCTGAATCCCGAGAGGGCTCTCCTTTATGAAAAGCTAAACGGCCGTACAGAATGGATGTTCGCGAATGGCTTGTTGGAAGAAACTCGAACCCTGATGGAAGCATGCGGCAACTCCGCCACTGAAGTGTTGCGCTCACTGGGTTACTCACAGGCCACGAGATATCTCAGGGGTGAATTGGCGCTTGAAGATGCAATTGCTCAGTGCCAGATCAAGACGCGAAACTACGCGAAGCGCCAAATGACGTGGTTTCGTTCCGATCCGAATATCTATTGGATCCATGAATTCGGTTCCGGCGATAAGGCCAAGAGCGTAGCTCTCAAAACCATCCGTGCGTTTCTGAGGATTACAAGGAAATCTGAGTGAAAATTGGCGAGTGTTCCTAAGGGCCTTGCCGTCTGGGAAAGCGTAATCCAGGTCTAGAAATTCCACATTGAACTCGGGTTGTACTTGGTTGTACCCGCCGCCGTCATGATCCTGAGTAGCACCGAGAAGGTTGTCGGCAGCAACCAGTAAGAGCCCACCCGGTTGTTAGCATGGAGACGTGCTTTTGGGGCGTCTCCTCCCTCTTATATCCGTGTTCCTTACACCCTTAATCGCGCCCTCGGCGACCGTTCTCGTGGTTCAGTTCCACAACAGTTCTCATCAAAATGACTTAAATTGGGTCGGCGAAAGCATAGCGGAACGATTACGGGTCGAATTCAGCGCCGGTAACCAGATTGTTCTCAGCAGGGAATCGCAAACAGAAGCGTTGCGCCGCCTCTCGCTTCGACCCGATGCCGATTTCACAAAGGCAAGTCTGATTAAACTCGGCCAG
>JBJMGJ010000308.1:0-4386 GCA_045807965.1 Bryobacteraceae bacterium
CAGAAATACTTGTAGAGGAACTGGCGGAATCTCCGTAACAAGCCAGCCCGCAAAACGTTTCTTCTAATCCAGTGTGAGCGCATGAACATGTCGAGTTCGCGGGTACAATTGAATGAATCGATGAATCCGACTGCTCCTCGCACGCTGATCTTTTCGGGTCTGAGGCTGCTGTGACTGTTCGCTCTTTGCTCGTACAAAGAAGGGACGGGTCAAGCCAGGTAATTCCGATCGATAAGCCGGTCCTGAGAATCGGGCGGGCCGCGGACAACGACATCGTCCTGAATGACGAGGCCCGGAGCGTATCTCGATGGCATGCCAACATCACAACCAGTCCGGATTCGCCTGTTTCTCTTTATGACCTGAGGTCCGCCAACGGCGTGCTCATCAACGGTCGGGCAGTATCCGGGTCCGCGATGTTGAAAGCAAACGACCTCATCGATATCGGGCAGTTCCGGATTGTCTACCGTGAAGAGTCGACCAGCTTACCGTTCAGTATCAAAGCCGGCGTTGTGGATCTACAGCAGCTGCAGCGTAGCCCAAACCTTCTCTCGTTCGAAACAGCGCAGGACAGTCCCGGCGAGTCGGAGGTGCGCCGGCTCGAGTTGCTTTATGAAGTTGGGATGACACTTGCAAGCGCGCAGCTGCCGGACGAAGTAACTACCGCGGCAGTGAACCTATTGTTCAAAATCGAGCAGGTTCACCGTGCGACTTTGATTCTTTGGAACGAGGAAGCTGCCTCGTTCGGTGATACAACGCTACGTTTTCGGGGTGGCGACCGCGTCCATGCCAGCGTCGACCCTTACGATCCCCGGGGTCTTGTGATGAGTCGTACCATCCTTGACAAAGTACGCCAGGATGATCGACCGCTGCTCTTACGGGACACAAAGGGCGAAGGGCCGTTGAGTGCTTCGGCGAGCATTGTTCGAGCCGGAATCCAAGCGGCTCTATGCTCGCCACTGAACAGCCAGGGTCGGTTCCTGGGGATCCTGTATGCGGACAACCTCGCTGACCCCGATGCCTTCTCCGACTCGGATTTTCGCACCTTCACGGCGATTGCTGCCCAGGCGGGATTGGCGTTAGGGAATGCAATTTCGAGCAGAGAGTTACTCAGGCGCGAAGTCCAACGTGAAGCGCTGAAGGTGTATCTTCCGCCCCAGATTGCCGACCTCATTCTGTCTTCTGATGGCGCGATGGATCTGTCCGGCAAACTCCAGGAAATCACGGTTCTTTTTGCTGATATACGCGGCTTCACCCGCATGTCCGAGCGACTGGACGCTCGCGAGTTGGTTCAGATGCTGAATGAGCTGTTCACCGTCTTAACCGAAGAGATCTTTAAATGCAATGGAACGGTTGATAAGTTCATCGGCGATGCCATCATGGCGCTGTTTGGAGCGCCATTACCGTCTGAACACTCCGCTGACGACGCTCTTGCGGCAGCCATCCGGATGCAGCAGGCGGCCACGCGTCTAAACGCCAAGCGGGCGGAGGATGGCTTAGAACAGATGCTGCTTGGGATAGGGCTGCATACAGGTCCGGCCGTCGTCGGCAATATCGGTTCAGCTGACCGGGTTCAATATACGGCCATCGGAGATACGGTGAACGTAGCTTCACGACTCGTTGATCTAGCCGGTCCGCACGAGATTATCGTCTCGGAGAGGTTCAGAGACGCGCTCTCACATAAGGACCTATTGACGCTTGTGGGAGAAAGCAAACTAAAGGGACGTCAGGACAAGGTCAGGGTTTATGGGATCGACTGGGCGAACAGTTCGCATCACTCCCTCGATGAAAAAACTTCAGCGAGGTAGCTGCCTCGGCCACCCTGGCAAGCCGTGAGGCCTCTTTCGGAAACCTGCCATTCGTCAGACGAGAATCCCGAGCCGTCCTTAGCCTCCGTTGCCTCTGGGTTCAGATTCAGCCGCTAGAACAATGAAGCGGCGAAATTTGTGTCACGATAAAGCTCATCGGGACAATCGGACTGTGGGCCAAGCTGCTTGGCGTGCCCCGATTGTCTGCGCTTTTCGCACCTGGGACGAACGGGTTTAGCTTTTCATGACTTGCACTCACTGCCGAACAGAACACGATCAGGAATCAGGAACCTGTCCTACGTGCGGCAACTCCGTGTCCCAGAGTTCAGCGCCAGAACTTGAATCGCCAGAGAGCGATATTGCAACCCGAGTGATCCTTAGCTCCGCGCCAGAAAGCCGAGCGGAGTCCGAGACCGATATGGCTACCCGGGTGATCGGCCGACCGCACTCGCCCTCTCCTGACACGAACGCCCAGGGGAGAAACGTTGCCGAGCAAGGCGCGCCGTTTGCTGGATCGGCCGCCCTGGTGCCGGGCCTCACCCTAGGAAGTCGTTATCGGATTGAGGCAATTCTCGGCGAAGGCGGAATGGGCGCGGTGTACAAGGCGTATGACCTTGAAGTCAACCGCGTGGTGGCGATTAAAGTAGTTCGTCAGGAACTGGCTCATGATCCGCTGATCGCTCAACGGTTCAAGCAGGAATTGGTTCTCGCGACGCAGGTCACGCACCGCAATGTAGTTCGGATCTATGATTTGGGTGCTGTCGATGATTTCCGGTTCATCAGCATGGAGTACATCGACGGCCGGGACTTGAGTAAGATCCTGCACGAGCGTCGGAAACTCGACCCTAAGGAAGCCGCGAACATTATTCTGCAAGTTTGCAGAGGTCTGGAGACAGCTCACGCCCAGGGTGTCATTCACCGCGACCTGAAGCCGGAGAACATTATGATCGACGGCAAGGGGCGGGTAGCGGTCATGGATTTCGGAATCGCCCTGTCGGCCGACGCTACTGTGCCCCTCGCGTTCTCGTCCGTCACCACGGGGGGCGGGCTGACTCAAATGGGCTCCTCTGTCGGCACTCCCCGTTACATGTCTCCTGAACAGGCTCATAACCGTAAGGTGGACGCCCGTTCCGACATCTATGCCCTTGGAATCATCCTTTTCGAAGCGCTTACGGGACGGTTGCCGTTTGAGATCTCAGACGTCAAGTCCATGTTGCGGAAGCGAGGAACCGAACAGATTCCTCAGCTAACCGCAGTGGATCCGAGTCTTCCGAAGCGTCTGGGCGAAATTGTTTCTAAGTGCCTAGCCGGCAAACCCGAAGATCGGTATCAATCGACCTCTGAGTTAATCGCGGACTTGGAGATTTGGCTCGGAATCCGGACCACTGGAACCCACCGAACCAGTCGTTGGAGCCTCGTTGCCTTTGCGCTCGCTATCGCCGCTCTGATCGGTTCATTCTTCTTACGACAACCCAGCCGCGTTCCCGGCAGCCACGCACCTGTAACCGTGCTCATCACGGACTTTCGTAACGGTACCGGCATTCACGCCTTGGACGGAGTTGTCGAGCCGATTTTGCAGGTGGCGATCGAAGGAACATCCTTCATCACTAGCTTCAATCGCGGTCAAGCCCGCAAGGTCGCGGCGGCGATACGTCCGGGAGAAAAGTCTCTTGACGAACGGATCGGCCGGCTAGTCGCCATGCGTGAAGGAATAGGAGTCGTGGTCGGAGGTGCGATCGAGCGTCACGGCAACGGACTGCGTCTGGTAGCGAATGCGGCCAATGCGAACGGGAAGGTTCTCGTCAACGAGAGTGCCGATTTTTCGGTACAGAACGACTTGCCCAAAGCCGTGGACAAGATCGCGGGGCGTATTCGACGAGCGCTCGGAGATGCTAAGCGCGCCTCGGCATCGTCGGCCGCGGAGACTTTTACCTCAGGTTCGCTCGCGAGCGCTCAGAAGTACGCTGCTGCGCAACAACTGCAATGGGAAGGGAAGTGGCCGGAGGCTGTTGCTGCTTATCGCGAAGCGACCGCACTCGATCCGAATATGAGCCGGGCGTATGCCGGGCTTGCAGCCACGCTGGCAAACCAGGGGAAGAGACAAGAGGCGATTCACTATTACCAGTTAGCGCTCGCGCACATCGATCGCGAATCCGAGCGCGAGAAGTACCGGACGCGCGGCGGGTATTACCTGTTGATGCGTGATTTCCCGAAGGCGACCGAACAATTCCAACAACTCGTGAAACAGTATCCGTTCGACAGCGCAGGTCTTGCGAACCTTGCCCTGGCACAGTTTTATGCCAGAAACATGAACGCCGCGCTCGAAAGCGGACGAAAGGCTGTGCAGATCTATCCTCAGAATCTTCTGCAGCGGAACAATGTCGGTCTGTATGCCATGTATGCCGGCGATTTTGACTCGGCGATCCGGGAATCGGAAGCCATCATCAAGATGAATCCATCTTTCGAGAAGGCTTATCTGTGCCTGGGCATTTCCCAGCTGCAGCAAGGATCTGTTGAGCAAACGGATAAGACTTACGAACAGCTTTCCCGGTTAAGCGATTGGGGCGCCTCCGAATCGGCG
>JBJMGJ010000309.1:0-6160 GCA_045807965.1 Bryobacteraceae bacterium
ACGCAGCCCGTACGCATCGGCCGGCCGTACAACCTGTATCACGGTACGTTGGAGGCCCGCGCGAAGACACCAAACACCACGACGATCTATTACACGCTCGTGTTCGACAATTCGATGCTAGCCGACGATGCTGCTCGCGAGAAGGACATTCAAAATCGCCGGACACGCTTCACGAAGATGCTTCAGAACATGAAGATCCTCGCAGAAGGCGGTACGCTACCGCCCGGAGCGGTCCCAGGACCGGCGGCGCCTACAGCACGGTAGCGCGATTGTCCTGCTGCGAAGGGACGTTCGGATGAAGCCCTTACTGCTCGCGATCGATACGGTGGTCGGCATAAACTGTTGCATATTTGCTCCAGCACCTCCTAAGTGCCGGGGTTTTGCTCGCAGTTTACGCGAAATCCCACTGCAGCGCTTTCATCGCATCAGTTTGAAACCACAAATATTTTTTGCCCTGGATCTCATCGAGTCGAGCGCGCAGTTCAGGAAACTTGTCATGACGTGCTGCGTGACCTCGTGACATGATCTGTCACGTGATCATGTCAGCATCGCATGACTGTATCCGGCATGCCCTTCTAGCGCACTCTGCAGAGATTCCAGATCACCCAACAGCAGTGCTCGGTCGCAATCAGCAACTTGGGCTAGCAGCCGAGCCGCTCTAAAGCTGGCCGCCTGTCCTCTTGCCCTTGCCTCATCTCCGCGGCGAACATCCCCCAGTTTGTACGCCGATTCTGCAACAAGAACCAACAGAAGCCCCAGGCTGATCTCATTTGTAAACAACGCAATCTCAAGCAAGGTTCTCACGGTTTCCTTTCTGTCCAGAAAGAGAAACCAGCCTTGCAAGGGAGGGATTACTCTTGGTGCAGCCCAACAGTGGTCCAACCGCCGATCTGACAAAATCGCTCAACGGAAGTCTCGAATTTCAGGTGACAAACGGTCAGCTCAAGAACGTCAACATCCTGAATGAGGTGGCGAAGATCGGTAAGTTCCTCAATAGTGCTCCCGCGCAAGCTGGGTCGGGAACTGCGCTGCGCAAGCTTGCTGGAACGCTTTTTGGCCGCCGTGGCGGCGCGAAACCGCCCTCTACTCCATTCCGGCAAGCATCTTCAGCGCGCTAATCGACGGTTGGAAGAAGTATTCGCCACCGGTCGTGGTCACAAAATGCGACATGTCGATGTCGGTCGCTGCACCCTTGAAGGAGGCACGGAACACTGCACGCGGAGTCTGGGAGATGATGGGATCCGCGCCATCCGCCTGTTGCGGGAAGTCGACGTTGTTTACCCATGTGCTCTGCACAAACTCGAATTGGTCATGGATGCTCCGCTGGTAGCAGAGAAACAGCAGCCCTCGGTCGTCAGAATCGCTGGGCCCATGCCCTTGTGCGCCGAGCGACGGCCGGAAAGAAGTTCCATAAGGAATCCCGCGCCGAAGCATTCGCCGCGTTTGCGTAAAACTCTCCTGCAGCTTACTGTTCGGATCGGGCGCGCCGTCCGCGTTTAGAAACACCTCATCGCGAGGGTAAGCTTTACGAATATGTGCGGCCCGCGGCACTAAGTCGCCGTTCGCATCGTGACCGTATTCGAAGTTATTGTCGAATTCACTCGTGACGAACTTTTTGTCTTTGATCGACGGATCTTCGACCGTTGGATCAAAATCGGCGGGCTGATCGGCTGTTCGCTCGATTGGACAGCCGCTCTGATATCTGCCCACCAGCTTCGCACCGAACAATTCGCGCGACATGCCGCTCGGCGCGTTCTCCTCCAGGGAAGCATGAAATCCTGCGACGTCCTGTCTTAAGCGGCGGAACACCAGGTATGAACCATTCTTGGTCCAGGGTGGTCCACTCTTGCTCGGTTCGCCTTTGTCCGGATTAGGTCCGTCGAAGCCGGGTTTCGGAGTCGGAATCTGAGCCGGATAGCCGAGTACGAACTCGCCGGGCCACAGCAAATCCTGCCCGGGCACGCCTTGATGCGTCTGATCGTCGGGCACTACTTTGCTCGACGCCGTGAAGCCTTTGATGCCAGGTTGCGAAATACCGTCCTTGAATCCGAAGTGCTCATGCCCGGGCTGGTCGGCTCTAACGGCGCCTTCCTGAATGAACAGCATCTTCATCGCAGGATTGAGGCCAATTTGGTTCACATAGCGCATCACGTGTTGGTGTAGATCGGCTTGTCCGTCCGAGGCTATGATCAGCACGGCATGAAGCTCGTTCGATTTGTCGCCGGAGGCGGCTGATCGAAACGGCTCAATCCAGTTCCCGGGAGCGCTCGCGCCCACATCGCCAATGATCTCGCTGCGTTTCGACATGCCGGCCTTGAACTCCTCCGGGAAACTGTCATCAGCTTTGCCCAGGAGTTCGATCCCTTTGAACGTGAAGGCAAGATTTGTCCAGGTGACTTTGAGAATGCCCAGTTCTCCACAACGGCGGGAGTTCAGATCTTTAAAAAGAGTGTTGAAGGTGTCCACCTCGTCACAATTCGCTATCTCGGGCGTGATCGTTTTAAGCCACTCACGCGCTCCCGCAGCATCCGAGAAGTGAAGGAACAGCAATGCTTGGAAATCCTTGTTGAAGCCTGCGAGGATGTTGCCTTGAATATCCGCCAGCTCTAAATCGACTTTGTCGAGGATGGTTCCTTTAGTCATATCTCTCGCCTCCGATACTTTCCTTACACGAGTTCTTAAACAAGCGCCCGACCGGTGCACGGCCCTAGAACGGACGTCATTGACGTTGCGTTCTGGATGTTATTGCAGATGAATCCATCTCGCGACAGAGGGAATGCCGTTGTTATCGACCAGGAACAACATATACCAGCCAGGCGGGGCAAGATTCGGGTTCTGTGGCACCGTGGCCTTTACAACGCCGCCACTTCGATCAGTCACGTCAAGGTCGACTAGGCGCTGACTGCTATCGAAGGAGTGCGTTGTTACGCAGGGCCTGATTAAGCTCGCCCATCGGATCTTGGCAGCCTCTGGAGACTGGATATGAATCGTCTCCCCGTATGTGCACTGAGCGGGCGCATTGGCGGCAACTGGACGCGGACCCTTGAATAAATACGGTGGGCTGAAAACTTCCAGATGCATCTCCTCCTCGGGATCCTGATTCCACTGCACGTGAGTGCCGCCTTCCGGATTTCCGCCCGCAGCCACCACCCGCCCATCGGGTAATAACAAGGCAGTCGAATGGTAGAGGCGTGGCACGGTGGAAATCGCCATAGGACTCCAGCTATCGGTCGCGGGATCGTAGATCTCCGGTTGGAGGCGCGCGAGCGGTTGATCTTCCTGTTTCAAAGAGCCGCCGGTGATGAAAACTGTATGATCCGGAAGCAGCACAGCATTGAGGTGCAGGCGAGCGAAATTCATCGGCGAGGCCGGCACAAAATGAGGATTCTGCTGTTTGAAATCGACGATGTCCACGTTATCGATGGCGTCGGTTTTGTTAGGCTTGCCCGCAGGTCCGCCGCCCATAATCATGACTCGCTGGTCCTGAGCAGGAGGCAGAAGAACACTCGATGACTGGTTGCGCATGCCGCCCCCTGATGCTCCGGGAACCACGGTTGTCACCACAGGCTGGTGCGCCAGGTCGATAATGCATGGATCCACCGGCAGCTCGTCGTCCATGCGACCGCCGTCGAAGAAAATGCGCCCGTCGGCGAGCTGAAACAAATGAGCGTAGAGGGGTAGTCCTGGAAATGCGCCATCAAAATGCAGCAGCTGCCACGTGTCGTTCGCCGGGTTATAGATTTCGAGCGTATTGTTGTGGGGATTCCCCATGGCTTCAGTCAGGCCCGTTGCCGCCAGCACACGTCCATCGCCCAGTGTGATGAGCGTGGGATACCAGCGTCCGTGAGCCATGGATTTGACGAACGCCCACTTCTGGGTAACCGGATCGAAAACAGCTGCATCCTCGCGCCCGAGAAAAGGAATATAGTGTCCCGTACCGCCGGCCGAAAGCAGGCGCCCATCGGGTAGGAGGCTGTCGCCCCCACAGAAGAAATCGAAGGGCCGATGATTGGGGGCGAACAAAGTATCGGGATGGAAGAAGTCGCCCTCGGGAGTGGCGACGGTCGGATCCCAGACGACGCTGGTGAACACGCCCTTGGCAACGTTACCGAATTCCGGCGCCGCGAACCGGGTGGCGCTACTGCCGGAACCTGCAAAGAACAGCACCTTCCCGTGCGGAAGCAAGGCCGCGTGCACCGCGAGGACGCCGGAATTAAACCGCAGCAGCTCCCATTTACCATCCCGCACCGGATCGACGTCGAGCGGCAGGACCCGGTAGTATGCGGCGTTCTGGCCTGGCGGGTTGTCGACCATCATGACAACCATTGATGGTTTACCATTGCGACGTAAAGTCGCGATCCCGCCGCCCTCGTTCTCCCATGCGAACCAGGCCGGAATACCGCGCCACAAGCTCCATTCCGCCACGTTGCCGTTTATGTCGATGTTGCGTCCGATCTTGTAGAAAGCCTGGTTCTGATCGATTGCATTGTCGATCTGAAAGACCACAAGATCAGGCTGTCCGGAATTATCCAGATCGATGGCTGCTACGGCCGCCCCCTGATTTTCCCAGGAGAACCAATCGGGCACTTCGATCCACGGTGTCCAACCGCCGGTGACGTTGCCATTCGCGTCGAGTTTTCTCCCGATGCGGTACAACCCGCGGTTTTGCTGGGGCGGGTTGTCGACCATTAACACGATCAACTCCGGGTTGCCATCGCGGTCGAGATCCGATAGCGCGATAGACCCGTACTGATTCTCGAACGAGAACCAGTCCGGAATGGGGATCCATGGACCCCAGCCGCCGCCCACGTTTCCATCTGCGCCCAATCGCTTACCGACGCGGTAATAGCCTTGGTTTTGACCCGCCGGGTTATCGATCATGAACACGATAAGGTCCTGTTGACCGTCTTTGTCCAGATCGAAAATGGCGGCGCCGGCGCCCTGATTCTCGAACGGAAACCAGTCGGGCACATCGAACCATGGAGTCCAAGGTCCGGTCACGTTACCGGTAGCGTCCAGTTTCCGGCCGACACGATAGATCCCGCGATTCTGGCCCTCGGAGCTGTCAACAGTGAGCACGACCAGATCCTGGTCTCCTGTTCCCGTCAGGTCCGCTACTGCAATGCCGCTCCCTTGGTTCTCGAACGAGAACCAGTCGGGGATCTGGAGATAACCCTTTTGCATTTTTCTTGCCCTCCATCCCAAGCGAAATGCTGATCTTCACCGAAGGAAACAGCTCAAAAGACCAGCGCGGGTTCTCTAGTTTAACTCAGGCTCTTTTGGAATGGAAGCGCTTCGCGCAAGGATCTTGCTCGCGCTTGCGGCCGCGAATTATGGCTCGTTGCCATCTGCTTAGAAAGAGCACGGCGGCCCTGATTATTGAGTGGTCGAGAAGTTTTCAACTCGAGCCATGAGCTATTCTGCTAAACTTCATCCGCCCTGCGCGTGCACGAAGATTTGAAGTCGGAGGTGGGTGCTGTGAGCAAACGCGTTCACGGAGTGCTGCTACTACTACTCTTGGGCGTTGTGCAGCGGCGTTTGCCGGCTGCGACGAACGATAATAAGGTTGAGTGGGACGGTTTGTTTTCCGATCAGGGGCCTCTTTACATGCAGCCGACCGAACCAGGCATGGCAAGGCCTGTTGTCGCAATACTGCGCGTCTTTAAGCAAGACATCACAACAGCAAACATTAAGTATTTCGACACTGCTGACAGATTGTTTCACTGGATTCCCTTGAGCCGGATAAAAAGCGATGCTACGGACAGATTCGATTTCTGGCAGGGCACGGTGCCGGCTTCTTCTTCGCTCAAGTACTATCGCTTCCAAATCAACGATGGAGTGGCGACCGCATGGTTGAATGCAGGCGGCATTACCTCGGCAGAACCTAACGCCGGAGACTTCTGGATCGTTCCCGGATTTCACACGCCGGAGTGGGCCAAAAGCGCAATCTACTACCAGATCTTCCCGGACCGGTTCAATGACGCCAACCCGAGTAACAACCTGCCATTCAAGTCGAGTTCACCGGTGTTGCCGGTCAATGGCCAGTGTCCAGCCGACAGTTACTTTTATTTTGGACGCTGCGCTTACCTGCACAATTCTTGGTCTGAGCTGCCCGAAACTCCCGGCTTCGGCATTGATTTCTTCGGCGGTGACCTGGCCG
>JBJMGJ010000310.1:0-9638 GCA_045807965.1 Bryobacteraceae bacterium
CGAGAGGATTCGGGTGCTCTACGATCTGAAAACCATACTCCGGAGATCTCACGTGCGGCATGGGTTGCGCCGAGATCGCCAGTGCTGCGCTTTTAACGCCCGTAACGGAGCGCAACAATCGAATCACCGCCTATTAGGCGACGACGAAAGATCCCGTTTGATCTCGAGTAGGACTGAAGGCAGATCGTCTCAGCGGACCGGCGGCCACTCATTGCTGCCGGCCCTGATTCAGCCATATCACACACCATGGGTTGATCGGATGTGCGTTACGGGTTTCGCGTCTTACCTCTCGTCGTTAGAAAGGCGAACTCGCTAGCGCATTCGAGAACGATGCCCAAAAGGGCTTATCCATTGGAACAATGTCCTCAGCCGCGTACCACCAGAAACCGCCGCCGACGTAGCCGGGAACCGGAATCTTCAGTTTGTAATAGTAATTTAAAATAGACTGAGCTTTGCTGAGCGTAGTCGAGCGGATAGGCTTGGACATCCCAGTCTCGCCAAAGCCTAACTTGGCGTTAGGGAACATTGTATGAAGCTTTTCGAATACCTGGGTCCACTCAGCGGGACTCGGGCGATAGTTGTTGCAATCGCCTTCGTAGTAACTGACTAGCACGTAATTCAATCCGGCTTTCATGGCCGCTGGAATGTTCGCCTGCGCCCACGGAAGCATTTCGTTGGACCTGTTGCTCCAGCAATTCGGATTGTAGTAAAGGGTTAATCCTGTGCGTTGGCCCGCGGCGGAAACGACATTGTAGCTAGCACTAATCTTCGAAACGACGTCCGATGTCCTCCCTAGCCATTCACCATTCACCTCATTTCCGACTTCCCAAACATCAACCTGCCCCCTGAAAGCGTTTAGGAACTGGCTTGTGCGGGCAGCATAGTTCGCCGCGCTTATTGTGCTCATGTATTCCGAATCGAGCAGCTCACCCATCAGATAGCTCACCGGATACAGAGCTTTTATCGCATTGCGGTAGTCAGCGGGAGTCGTTTCCTCATCGAACACGAGGCGAGAGATGGGCATGCGTGGTAGTGCTGATATCGACGCTGCGATAGTGCTCACGCTTGAGACATCGTCAAGCGTAAGCCCGTAGAGCGGATCAGGTAGTGTCCTTGTGGTTTGCGCCGTCATGGCCAAGCCCAGTTCCAATAGGACGATCGGTAGCAAGAGTGACTTCACCTCATCGAGTGACTCATCCTGCCCGATCCTCTCTCGTTTTTTATCTAGAGGCGCGAGAACTAAAGTTGTGACAATGTGGCCGTGCCTGGCCCTCTTGAAGTGCCTGGAGATAAAGGGGATTGCGAATTTGTTGTGTCGTCCTTCAATTCCAACATGGGCCTTTGATCGCCGGCCAAACGAGCGCGCAGAATCTTACATATACTTTGGCCAGAAAATCCGTCTCCGAATACCGTTGTCGGATGACACATATTGCGGTACTCGGCGCCTCCTTTAAGCAGGGTCTCAGCTTTGGCGAGAATCGTTTCTTCTTCCGTGCCCACTAAAGCCGCTGTTCCAGCCGCGACAGCTTCCGGTCTCTCCGTGTTATCGCGCATGATCAGTGTAGGCTTGCCAAGCGCCGCCGCCTCTTCCTGGACGCCTCCGGAGTCGGTCAGGATGAAGTAGCTCCGCGACATCAGCGCGACAAATTGCTGGTAATTTGTTGGCTCAATGAGATGGATGCGCGGAGTGCCCTTCAAAATCCGGCTCACGGGATCGCGCACATTCGGATTGAGGTGGACAGGGTAAACAACCTCTATATCCGGGTGCTGCTCCACAAGCTTGCGAATGGAACGGCAAATACGTTCAAAAGGAGATCCGAAGCTTTCGCGTCGGTGCGCCGTTACCAGCACCATTCGATTCTGGGGATTCAACCCACTTAAACCCTGCGCTGTTTCGATTTCGGCCTTTCGATCAAGCGTCAAACGGAGTGCATCAATCACGGTATTGCCGACTGTAAAGACAGAGTTTGGGTCTACCTTCTCAGCTAGCAGCGCACTGGCCGCTCGCGTTGTCGGTGCGAAGTGAAGCCCTGCGATCAGTCCAGTAATGCGGCGGTTGACCTCTTCTGGAAAGGGACTGTAGATATCCCCGGTTCGTAGACCTGCTTCGACATGTGCAACAGGGATCCGCAGATAGAAGGCCGCAAGGCCAGCGATTGCAGCCGTCGTCGTGTCGCCCTGAATCACAACCGCATCCGGCTTGACGTCCCCCAAGAGCTTATTAACACTGATCAGTGCTCTGGCACTTAACTCAGCCAGTGTCTGATTGGCCTGCATCAGATTCAGATCGTGGTCGGCCGATATCCGGAACCAATTGAGTACTTGGTCGAGCATCTCGCGATGTTGACCCGTGACACAAACCAGCGGCCGCAACTCGGAATTCGCGGCCTGCATTTCCAGAATGACCGGCGCAAGCTTAATGCCTTCCGGCCTGGTTCCAAAGATGACAGCAACGGTAAAACGTCTCATGCTACTCCTGGGGTATTAGTGATTTGTATTCTTTGGTGTTGATCGTCGCTCGCCACATTATTTGTTTTTGTTGACCGCAGCCGGTGCCGGACTACCGTTCAGGTAATCGCGATAGCGCTCGTACAACTCAGCTGCCTGCGGCCCGCCGAGTGGCGTCATATATTCTGGAACGCTAAATCCAATGACCTCTTCTGGCCCGAATTGTTCGATAGATTTTAACTGGCGTTCGATTCTTTCCATTGTGGCTGGTTTTGCATGAAACGCTTTTTCATCAATGGGTGGCCCGGATGTTTGCTCCAGTAGCTCCACTACGACGTCCGCCCGGCGGCCTGCCTTGGTCGCCGCCTGTTTCAGTGCCGACATGTATAAGGGAACTTCGCTGATTTGCAATTTGTTCACGCCAACTCCGTCCTGGAATAGCACGCAGTCTAACTTTGTGCTCGCGAAGAAATTGCTCCAGAATTCCTCGAATCCCTTCGGGCTAGCTTGTCCCTGCGCAAACGCCGAGATGGAGATCGTCAACTTCGGCGTTAGCTTTCTTAGTCCGACAACGATGGACGAAACACCCTCGGTCAATGCCTCCCTGGTTTGACGATCGCGCCAAGTCACGTCATCGACTTCCTGTGGTATGTACCATCCTGCTAGAGATTTGTGGCCCGTCATTAACTTAGCGAGTTCCTGAGCAGCGGTCAGAGACCTCACACGGACACTGTCAAGATAAGTCTTGACACTGACCGTATCCCCCGCAATGCGGGTCCAATAATCAGAATCCTGGATCAATCCCAGCCGTACACTGATGCCATGATCGTCGGCTTCTTTTAGTACTGCTTCAATCGTGGAAGTCGTCGCCGATTTGAATCGGTCAGAAGGATAAAAGGCTGTATCGTCGATAACGCTCCACTGCAGGATGAGAAAGCGGAGACCCAGCTGCTGGAAATATCCAAACAATTCACTCCATCGGCTTTGTGGCCACTGGTTGTGTTCGCTCAGCAGCTGTAAGAAGGTTCCGTTGATCCGCACTGGCTGTCGCCTCGCCTGATCCTCCGCACCCAATCCGGACTGCAGCGCGCAGCCTATCAGGAGGCAAAACGGAGCGGCTTTCCGATTAAAGTAGGTTGTAAACACAGCCGCCTAAAAGTGTAGAATACTGGTTGCCGAACAACCGGTATAACCTGTGTCAGCCGCAAGTCCACTGCTGATAAGTCCTCGTTTACATTGCAGAACCAATTCCCAGCTGGAGCGGTGCCATTCGTAATATCCCTGATTGAAAAAGTATCGGAATGACAACCCAGCTCCCGTCTCCGAGTAGGCCTGGCTCAGAGAGCGAACCGATTGCCATCGGGAATCAACCACAAGAAATGGTGTAAAGGTAAACGCATTGTGAACATTGAATGCGAGTCCCCTACGCGCCTCCGCGTACTCTGAAACGTAGAACGGGGCGACAGGCACAAACGAGGTATCCGAGAACAACACCGTGTAGTTCCATCGTTTCTGATTGATCCTCATTTCATAACCGGGTGTCCACGAATACATGCCGCGAATCAACCAGTCGCGAATGGCAGGGTCTGCACTGTGAATCAGTCGTTCGGCGCTTATCCAAAGATTCTGCTTACTGAGCGGCTTATAGCGCACTCCCGCACTCATTTGATATGCCTGGGTGTCGAATCGGAAGGGTTGATGAGAACTGCTCCAAAGGAGTCGCGTGAACAATTGCAACTCTCGCCCGTTCCGCCTTCCAATTTCTGGCGGAGTATACGAAAATTCGACTCCGGTTGTATTCGGGAAAGGATTTGCACCAAAGGTGCCGAGCCCGCCGCCTTGCCCATAGCTATTCGTTGAAAGCCCTTGAAAGAGGTCGAGACTGAATCGGCGCGAAAGTTGGCTTACTTCACCGCGTAAAGCGATCAGCCGATCGTCACTAGCGAGCTCGGAATTCCCACCATAGCCGCTGGTCGGCAAGCTCCGAAGTAAATCAATACTTTGTCGAAACCATTTGAGTGAATCCTGATTTCGAGCTAGCTTGAGATTGGCATATGCCGCTGAGATGGGCCATTGCGGATTGTTTAAATCTGTTTTGCTCAATTCCTCGAAGATAGTTTCGGCTTCCCCGATGTGGCCGCTCGCCTCGAGTGCGTACGCAAGCGCGGACCTCACGGCGACTTCCGTACTGCCTTCCGCGACTGCGCGCCGCAAAAAAGCTACGGCGTCGCCGCTACGACCTAATTTCTCCGCAAGAGATGCAGCTTTGTAGTAACGCCAGCTTTTGGGGGCAAGTGCATTCGCCTCGGAGAGAACCGCAATGCTGCCTTCATAATCGCCACGTACCTCCAGGAGAGTCGCCCTCTCGTCGAGGTACAGGATTCGCTCGTCCTTATTGAGCGAGTTCGGATCGACAAGGGCCAATACGGCTTCAGCAGCAACGGTCTGATTGGATTCGCGAAGCGCCAAAGCCAGGCGTCTCTTGGTGGAGGCGCTCGGCTCAAGATTATCCAGCCTCTGTAACGCTGCCGAAGCAGTTTTGAATTCGCGCAGATCGAGGTAGATGTTCGATAGCTGGTTGAGGAGCTCTGGCTGCTTACTTTTGTCCTTGCTCGATCGCTCAAGGGCTTGCTCAAGATAGTACACCGCGAGTCCGGGTTTGTTCAGTTGTTCGTACGTGTGCGCAATCCCGACAAATGCGTTCACATCGCCCGTTGCCGTACTCAGCCACAGAAATTCAGCAAGAGCCTCATTCCATCTCTTGGCAGCATACATTGAATAGGCGATATGCCAGCCCATCTCCGCTCTGGAGCTTCCCAGCTTTATCGAATTTCCGAAAGCGACGGCTGCCCTTTCCCAGAGCTGCAGGTTTTCTGATACTTGGCCGAGCGTCTCCCAGGCCTTCATCTTTTCTCCAATGGGCGCCTTTCCATCGGCGAGGTATTGCAGGAGAAGATCAGAACCTTTGGCCCATTGCTTACTCGAAACCCATTCCGTGGCCCCATGAAAAACCCATTCCGATCGGGGCTGAGCGCTCTCGGACGATGCTCTCGAAAAGTCTTCAGCCGCCTCTTCGTGGCGGCCGCTCGCCGACTCAAGATAGGCTAAGCGCAGTGCAAGCTCGGCCGATTCCTGTGACGGATGCTTCTCTAAAGTAAAAGCGTTCCGATACATCTCTATGGCCCGCTCGTTCTGTCCCAGCTTCTCGTAAGCCGTTCCGAGAACAGTGTACTTCCTGGGAGACGAGTTTTCCGGGACTGACGTGATCTCCGCGATAGCTTGCTCCTCTTTATTCGATTCCAGGTACAGCTCTGCAATCGCGAAACGAGTTTCTACATCTTTAGGATCTGCCGTGAGCGCAATTCTGAAGGATTGGATAGCCCGCTCCCGATCTCCTAATCGGAGTCGCAGGTACGCCTGCCGGACATAAAGAGGTTTTCTCTCCTCTTCGGTCGGCGTGCGCTCAAGAGCCTTCTCAACAGCAAGAAGGCTTTCCGATACGTCACCTAATTTTTCTTTGTATATAGCCAGTTGCGCCCAAAGCATCCCGTTGGGAGATTTTGCGATCGCCTGCTGTACATATTCGACTGCAACTTGCGGTTGCTTCTCCTCATCGGCGATTTGCGCCAGTGCTTGCAACACCTCGGCGCAGTCTCGCTCGCTACGGGCCGCCAGTAACATTCTTTCAGCGACGTCTAACTTTCCAAGTTGCTGATACGCGCCGGCCAGCTTCATATGCGCACGGAAGCGTTCTCCCGTATTGCCGTGCGGAAGAACCGATTGCAAATGGCGGATTATCCCGGGCAAATCACCATGGAGTTCCAGCAAGCGAACCATCTCGAAGTGTGCCGGGACATTGTCATCAATCTTCAGGATCTCTTGGACCCAATAAGCATTCGCGTCGGCATCTTTTTTCCGGAACGCGGAATTGGCCAGGCCCCAGTACGCGGCTATTCGAGTCTCCTTGTTGATATCGGACCCGATTAGCCGCCGGAACTCCTGGTCAGCCGCGTCGAAGACGTCACGGGCCACGAGTACCTGAGCGAGCGAAAGCCGATCTTCGGGCAGCTTCGATTGAATCAGTAGCTTTTCAAGCGTCGCTTGAGCTTTCACGTATGCACCTTGCCGAAAAAACGTTCTACTCGAGCTCCGGAGCAGTTCCAGGTCCCCTGGCGCGAGTCGGAGTGCCCTCTCCACAATCTTTTGGGCGCCGGGCCAATCGTTCTGTTCAAACCGGAGTTGGCCGAGCAGTCGCAATGCCTGTAATTCTTCGGGAGCCGTCGGGCCCGAGTTCAAGGCGTGCGACAACGCTGTTTCCGCCTGGGCCGTATTGCCTAGCGAGATCCAAGCAATTCCTTCCCGATAGTGCAGTCGAAAATCCGATCGATACTTCACGAGCCGTCTTGCGGCCCCGAGTGCGTCCTCATAATGGTGTTCAGCGATAGCGAGGTCGATGACGGTATCTAATCCGAGGATCAGATCTTGCTCTTGGAGGTCCTTCAACTCCACCAACTGCCGCATGTCCTGATATGCCTTTTCGTTCTCCCCTTTTGCCTGAAGAGCAAGTCCTCTGTACAGAAGGGCAGGCGCAAACGAGGGATACTTGGCAAGGAGCGCCGTTGTTCTTTTGATCACTTGGTCATAATCACGCTCATGCTGCTCGACTACCAACAGAACAGCGTTACTGGTCAGGTCATCCGGGTTGGCCTTGAGCAATTCAGCGAGTTCCATCTTTGCTTCGGCGATGCGTCCCTCTTTGAGTAGGCGGTACGCTCTGTCTAGCCTGGGAAAGCTCCGAAATCGCTGCATCTGAACGATCAACCAGGGCTTCTGGTCCAGCAGATGCATTTGATTGACGTAGCCCATGATCCCGGGCGCGACATTGTCGGCTCTGGCCGATGGATTCGGACAAATGACGGCAAACGCGAAAACAAGCGTCAGCGAAACAGAACAGCGTGGCAGCTGAAATCTCATAGGGCCCTCGATTTCGGTACGCGAGACTAGACCGCGATAAACGCAAGGGAATACAAGCTCTGTTCGTGGAGAGCTTCTTCCAATTCAGATACCTTGATGAACGAGTGTTGAACCAGGAAATGACCAAAGAGGAGACCCTGGGGATCTCTACAGAAGCGATCCACCGCATCTTTCAGGATCCGTGCGTTGAGGGTTTGTCGTTTTACCAAAACGTCGCCAAGTCTGAGGTATTCGATACGCTTGGCGAGGAACTCTCTTCCGATTTCCTCCTTTTCTAGTCCGGTTCCATAGCGAAGAGCCAAGCCTAGCTGGCTGCGTGTTGTGAGCACAAAAGTAACTTGCATTCCGACCCGCGTTTCTAGTTCATATCGATCGCTTGCTGATGGCACCTCACAAATGGCGAGATCAAGACAACCTGCATCATCCTTCCCGATCGGATAACACGAATACCGGATCATGAACTCCCTCGAAACCAGTTCCCGCAGTTCTGGCGGAGCGATAGGGATACTATTCTGATAAGACATCCCGAGCTGATCCGCGAGTACGGGAAGGAGTTTATCTTCCGACACGTAACCGAGCGATGTGAGCAGAAACCCCAAGGGAGCCGGATTGACTTTTTGGACATCCAGAGCCTGTTGAAGATCCTCGCTGCGCAACACGTTATTGTCGATCAGTAGATCGCCAATGCGCCGCTGAGTATCCAAGGCGAGTTGACTTGGCAACACATGCGCAGTTTTGTCCCACGCGATCTTCTTCTTCGATATCAGAGACCGTACATACAGATAAACGGCACGATTCGTTGCTCTGCCGTTGACTATGTTTGACCAGACCTGTCGCGGAACCGCCAGCGCGGATTGCCGCCATCCGAATACCCGGTAGACACACAGCCATCGCCAAAATGCACGGTTCACCAGGAAGAAGAAGTTTGCAAGTAGTAAATACCAGAGCCAGCTGCCCTTTTCGACCAGTGGCGGGTAGCGGTAGGAATCTGGCACCAAGCTGGCGTAAAGCCATAAACCGGAGACAAAGGGAACCACTACATACCCGAGCACACTGATGTAATTCGTTACGATTGCCTTCCGATCCCGGTACAGCATATAGCGAGACGCCGGGCCGCCTCTCCATCCAAGATTCTTCCAGCCCTGAAAAGCAATGCCGAGCACCCATCGCGACTTCTGCCGGAATGAAGTCCGGAATGTAGAAGGGAAATACTCTCGAACAGCGATCCTGGCGTCAGGCTTTCCTCGCGGCCTCCAGCCTCGTTCGGGCGCGGCAAAGCCTTCGAGCTTCTGACTGACGAAAATCGACTTCAGCCCCATCTGCCCGACCCTAAGTCCCATCTCGTAATCCTCGGTAAGAGATCCCGTATTGAATAGCTCGCCGTCATGGCGCGCGGCCAGAGACTGATACGCACGCCGGCTAAATGCGCAGCCTACGCCGGCCGCCGGAATGCTACCCGTGAGCATCTGCCGAACGAAGATATCCTTGCCGTGATACTCGCAGAACTCGTCAATATAGGTGCCGGACGTCAGATCCTTCCAACTCCGTTCAAGCGGAAAAACAGGAATTTGAACCATGTCGTACTCCGGGACGAACGAGTTGAACAGGTGCAAGCTGAGAGGATGCACGACGTCCTCGCAGTCTTCCATTACGAAAATTGCGAACTCGACACCATTTTGCTTCTCGAAGCGCTGAATGCCTTGATATACCCAGTTCAGACAGTCGGCCTTACAGGTTGGCCCGGGATTGGCGCAAACGATGCCGTGCACATTCGTCCAATCCTGCCGCACCTTCTCCACTTCAGCTTGTGTGGCGAAGTCGTTCGGGTACACGCCGACAAAGATATGAAAATTCTTATATAAGAACGTTTTCAAGATGTTCGTCAGCATTGGCCGAATTACGTCGGATTCGTCCCACGCCGGAACCATAACTGCAATCGTTTGCTCAGATTGCCCTTTTAATGTCTCCTCACATATCGCGCGTTTACGTGCGTGTCGAATGGGGGCTGCACAAATGCTAAACACATAGCAGCAGTCCACAACAAAGTCATCTAGTCCACTCGCGAAAAACAAAACAGCAAAGCAACAAAGAAAGAGTTGAATCGCGAAAACTGCTACGAAGAACCAGTCCTCAGGCATGTTATTTCACGCCGACATACCACTCGTCGGCGCAATTCTCTTCCAGATAATATTTTGTGTATTGAAGCTATCCCGGCG
>JBJMGJ010000311.1:0-14831 GCA_045807965.1 Bryobacteraceae bacterium
AACGTCCGTCAGAAAGAACAGCTTCGCCGCTTGCCAGCCTAGGGCCGCGGAAACCGCCATCACGTCGGCATTCACGTTATAGATGTTGCCCGCCTCGTCACCAGCAATGCAGGCGACGACGGGTAAGTAGCCAGCGCTTTCCATCAAGTCGAGCAGCTTTCCATCCGTGCTGACGGGACGTCCAACAAAGTCGAGGGCCGGATCGAGCGGCACGGCGCGCGTCAGCAGACCGTCGATTCCAGACAAGCCAATCGTTTGCCGTCCCGCTGCGATCAGGGCTGAAACAAGCCTCTTATTAACCGCGCCGGCAATGACCTTTGTGACAGCATCGATAACGGTCAGATCGGAGACCCGCAAGCCGTTCTGGAACCGGCTCTCGATGCCGCGTTCCGCGAGAAAGCGGGTGACCTCTTTTCCCCCTCCATGGACAACCACGAGCTGAGAGTCGGGCCCGACAGACGCAAGCTGTGAGGCGATCGACTGAACCTTTTCCGGGCTGTCGAGAAGAGTGCCGCCGATCTTGATCAGAACCTTCAAAGCAGCGCCTCGGATTCCTCGAACCCGAGCATGAGGTTCATATTTTGCACGGCCTGTCCGGCCGCGCCCTTCACGAGGTTGTCGATTGCCGAGATGATCGTCGCTCTCTGGCTGTCCGCGTCGAATCGGAAGCCGATATCACAGAAATTCGTGCGCTGGACGCCAGCCAGATCCGGAGTCTTGCCTGGAGGATAGAGCCGAACGAAGGGCTCACCCGAATAGTGTTCTTCATACAAGGCGAGTAACTCGACCGCCGTTGAGATCCCTTCTGTCCGCACGTAAATGGTTTCGAGTATGCCGCGGTCAATCGGAAGCAGGTGAGCCGTGAAGGTGAATTCTCGCTCTCCCAGCCCGCTATTTTGCAGCACCTCCGGTACGTGCCTGTGTTCGTAAAACGCGTACGCGCTGAAGTTTTCGGTCACTTCACAGAAGCTCGTTTTGAGAGACGCTTTCCGGCCGGCGCCACTAACACCTGATTTTGCGTCGCAGATGATTCCGCGTGAACGATCCGCCATCTGGGCCTTCACCAGAGGCCGAATCGCTAAATTCGCGGCCGTCGGATAACAGCCCGGGTTCGAACATAGCGACGCCCCGCGGATGCTGTCCCGGTAAAACTCGGGCAAACCGTAAACGGCTTCCGCCAAGAGTTCTGGTGCGCCGTGGCGTTGGCCGTACCATTTGGAATACTCTTCGGCCGTGCCCAGCCGAAACGCGCCGCTTAGATCGACTACCTTTGCGCCCTGGTCGAGTATGCCCCGGGTGAGGTCAATCGAGACCTCGGGTGGGGTGGCGAGGAATACCAGCTCAAGCTTCTCCGCGCCCACGGCTTCGGCCGTCGCGGGAATGGTTTTAGGAACTTTGCTGCCCAACGGACGAACGCCTTCGTCCGAATCCGCTCGATGCTCGAGGAGAACAACCTCCACCCCAGGGTGCCGGGAGAGAATCCGTACCAGTTCCGCGCCACTGTAACCCCGAAATCCGACGACGCCAACAGCGCGTCTAGCATAATTATTCACTTTTGTGTATAATTATACGACAGGCTAACGCCAGTAGCGCCGTGTTTCGCGGCCGCTCTCCCAGCATCGAGATGAGTAGCTAAACCCGGCTCACCGTAACCGCTCGGGAGAGGGGAGGGACCGTGTTTTCACGGTAGTACGGTCCGGACTGTTTCCGACCGGTGCCCCTAAGTTACGATAGCTAACTGCCACTCATGAAAGCACGGCATTTAGGATTCCTGGACGGCATGCGTGGTTTCGCGGCGCTATACGTCCTGGTGGGACATTGCGTCATTTGGGGCGGCTGGTCCCGCCTTCGGCTGCCGGATCCCAAAATCGCCGTTGACGTGTTCATGATTCTATCTGGGTACCTGATGGTTCACCAGTGGCGTGGTCGCGACGAAGGCAAGGACCAGTGGCTGACAATTCGAAAGTTTTGGCTCCGTCGCTTCTTTCGGATTGCTCCGGTTTATTACCTGGCCCTTATAGCCGTATTCCTCATCGGGCACTACTTTGCCGGAGGATATGCGACCCTCCAGGCTGTGAATTCCAGGCTCTGGGTTCCAGGAGGCCCGAATGACGCCACACTTATCCACTACACGCTACCAAATCTGCTGGCGCACCTGACCTTCATCTTTGGCCTATTGCCCCGCTATCACTCCTCAACACTACTTCCGGACTGGAGCATCGGGCTCGAGATGCAGTTCTATCTGGCCTTTCCTTTCCTTCTAATGGCGTGGCGACGCGTGGGGTCGCTATGGATGTGGTTCGCGATTGTGTGCATCGGAGTTGCTGGCACGCGGTTAGTAGCGCCGCACTTTATTGAGCCGTCTGCTCTGCCGCTTAAATTGCCCATCTTCTTTTGCGGGATGCTCCTGGCGGAAGCGGTGCATTTATGCAAGTTCGGAGAAGGCCAGTCGCGAGCCGGCGTCATCAATCTTGTGCTGGCTTTGGTTGCGGCGGCCGCGATCCGGCATTCGATCCCATCGGTCATCGTCGCGGTGGTCTGCGTCATTGCGCTACTTGCGCTCGGGCCGCCCCAGCTCGAGAGTGCGCGAGCCTTGATCTGCTATGTCTTCGAGAACCGTCTGGCGAGGTTTCTTGGCGACACCTCTTACGCGGTCTATTTGGTCCATGGCTTCGCCATCTCTCTGTTCGGTGGACAGGTCCTGTTTAGGAACCCGCGATTTCTGCTGCTCTCGCCCGGAGAGAGAACGTTGATCTTGATGGCCGGTACGATTCTGCTGTCTTATTCGATGGGGCATCTGCTACGCATCGCCGTGGAATTGCCAGGAATAGCGCTGGGTAAAAAAATCATCGCGTATCGCGAGCGTCGGGCTGCGCGTACCGCCAAAAACGCCGAAGAACTAATCACATGCTAAGCGGAGACTTTGGTCCGCGGTAGTTTGAATCCGCGGCAGGCTCAGCGCGGAAAGCCGAATCCCGGCCTAGCCTGATTTACACCGACAGGAAGCGCGAATGCGGATTAGTCCCGCGCCTATCGGGCACATTCGGCATGCTGATGATTTTACACATCTCCCGCAGACGCGACGCGGCGCGTTCTCCAATGCGGTCGCCCAGGTAGTCGTCTTCCGTCGGAGAAGGACGGTAATTTGTGGTCACGATGGTCGGAAGTTGATGGTCGTGTCGGAACGAGATGAGATGGGTCACCGTATCCTTCACCCAATCGGTAATGCGATTGGCCCCCAGATCGTCGATCAGAAGCAAAGGCACCTGTTCAATCTCGACATACTTCTGAGTGCGACTCTCTCCGAAAGCCTTGTCATAACCCGACCGGATCAATTCGAGTAAGCCCTGGTAGTTGATGAAGCGACCCTCGACACCCTGGTCCAAGATACGGCGGAATGCCGCCACCGCCAGGTGAGTCTTACCAATTCCGTTACTTCCCCAGATCAGAAGGCCTCGTGGATCGGAGGGCGGAGGAAATTCACGAAAATAACCACTGATCACACGCACGGCAGTGTTCAGCGAATCGGCCGCAGCCGGATTCGGGTCTCTTCTTTCGAAGTTATCGAAACTGCAGTGAGCGTATTTACTGGGAATGTTGGCCTCAGGCACCACTTTCGCGCTGAGCTTCTTGCGGAAGCACTCACACCGCTTGGCGGAGCTGACCCCCTCGTTGACGGTGAAGGTCCATTCCACACCGTTACACAGTGGACAGACCTCATCCAGGCCGGGTCGCGATGGCTTTCCTGTAGACTGATCCAACGTTGCCTCTACGAACGGCCGGGGGGCGACCCGGCAGCGCTTTCATTGTAGCCTCCAGCCGGCCACTGGCTTTACCATTGTTCGGTCGTCGATCGTGCAGCAAGATCGCCGATGATCGGTAGGTGCACCTGCTCATTTTGTGCGGCTTTGATGAGCACATAGAGCCAGCAGCCGAAAACGGCAAGCTTCAGGAGACTGAGCATGGCGTGTTCAAAGGGTAGGTAGGTCGCGTAAAGAAGGGTAGGGAGAGCGGAGGAGACGATCAGCCAGGCCACGAACAGGTATACCGACTGAAATCCGTCAAAGCGAACACGGGTGTTGTAGCGAAAACGCTGAGAAGCGAGTATGACGACAGCGGCGACGATTCCCAGCACCGGGATGTAGCAGAGGACGGAAGCGGTGCGGTCGCTGATATTGCCGTGAAGGCCCGACTGAGAAAACGGGCTGAAACCGTAACTGCCGCCGCTGGCAAATCCGGAGCCGTACGTCCCGGGTTGACGCGCACCGCAGTTCGGGCAGTAGAAATTCTCGGTTTGCACCGGGCTTCCGCAATTGGTGCAGTACGGCATCGGTCCTTTCTCCTTCTACTCTAGATAGTACGGGCTGTAAAACTCATTTGTTCCGTTTAACGCTATGAATACGAACCTGATAGGATCGACTCGTTTCTTGAGAATATTCACTCTTGCCGCGTGCGCGCTCATGAGCTTCGCACCGCTCTGTGCCGCTCCGAAGCCGCTAGAAGTTTTCTTCATTGACGTCGAGGGCGGGCAGGCCACGCTGTTTGTCACGCCGGCGGGACAGTCACTCCTGATCGATGCAGGATGGGGCTACAACGCCTATCGGGATGCAAACCGGATCATAGCGGCCGCAAAGCTTGCAAAGGTCAAGAAGATTGACTACGTTCTCATCACGCATTACCATGCCGATCACGTGGGCGGCGTCCCGCAACTCATCTCCAAGATGCCCATCGGGACTTTGATTGAGCATGGCCCGAACCGCGAAGAAAGCAACATGATGAACCATCTGATGGAGGAATACAAAGCGGCCACCGCATCGGTCCCACGCCTTACCCCCAAACCGGGAGAGCATTTGCCGATCAGAGGCATGGACGTGACCGTAGTGAGCACTGATGGAAACCTGATAGGGACGCCCTTGCCCGGAGCGGGCGAGGTCAACAAAGCCTGCAGCGGAGTACCGCGCAAAGAGAACGACGAGAGCGAGAATGCGCGCTCTCTTGGAACCGTGATGACGTTGGGCAGTTTCAAGCTCGTCGATCTGGGGGACCTTACCTGGAACAAGGAAATAGAGTTGATGTGTCCGAACGACAAAATCGGCCGGGCTGATCTGCTCGTTGTGTCCCACCATGGGTTGGACCAGAGCAGCAGTCCCGCCCTGGTGCACGGCATTCAGCCGAGAGTCGCGGTTATGAACAACGGTTCAAAGAAGGGCGGCTCGCCGTCCGCATGGGACATCGTGAAATCCTCGCCGGGTCTGGAGGATCTGTGGCAACTCCACTTCGCCAACGCGGGAGGCCAGGAACACAATACCGCCGATCCCTTCATAGCCAACCTTGACGAAGCGGATACGGGCTATTACCTGAAGCTCACTGCCCATGAAGATGGCAGCTTCGAGATTTTCAATCCACGGAACAAGTTTTCGCGCTCTTACCCCCCAGCCCAAAACCGCTAAAGGAGGGACGCACCGCGTCTAGCCGAAAAAGTCGCGGACCTTCTCGAAGACGCTCTTCTCGTGCGGAATATTGTCGGCCGGGAGAACGTTCATGAGCTCTTCGAAGAGCCGCTTCTGCTCGCGGGTTAGTTTCTTCGGAACCTGCACGTCCAGATGCACATATAGGTCACCCCGCACCCGGCTGTTCAGATGAGGAACGCCCAACCCTTTCAGCTTGTAGTGAGCGCCAGGCTGGGTGCCTTCCGGAATGCGGATGGATTGAGACCCGTCGAAGGTCTCTACGTCAATCTCTGTTCCCAGTACAGCCTGCGCGATGTTGATGGGAAGAGTGCAATGAAGATCATATTCACGGCGCTCGAAGACCGGATGTTCGGTGACTTTGATGACAACGTATAGATCGCCGGGCTGAGTGCCGGGAGGGCCCGGATTGCCTTCGCCGGACAGACGCAGGCCGGTTCCGTTGTCCACTCCAGCCGGAATGGTGACCTTCAGCTTCTTTTCCGAGCGGCTGAATCCTTCGCCGCGACATTGGCCGCAGGCCTGGCGAATCACCTTGCCGCGGCCGTTACAGGTCGGACAAGTCTTGCGAATCGAGAGAAAGCTTTGCTGGTAAATCACCTCGCCGCGCCCGTGACAAGCGTTGCAAGTGACCAGGCCGCCATTCGGCTCCGCTCCCGTTCCCGAACACTTTGTACAGGGCTCGTTCCGGGGAATCTGAATATCGGCCGAAAGACCTTTCATTGCGTCTTCGAACGAGATCTCGAGATCGTAACGGATGTCTTCGCCACGCTGTGGGCGTCGACGGCCGCGGCCGCCTCCGAACATGTCCCCGAGGCCGAATAAGTCGCCAAATAGATCACCGAAATCCGCGAACGTGCTTTCATCGAAACCGGCGCTTCCGCCCGCGGCACCGTTTACACCCTGGTGGCCATAACGGTCGTAAGCGGCTCGCTTCTGCGCATCGCTTAACACGGAATACGCTTCGGCGGCCTCTTTAAATCGTTCCTCCGCTTCCCGGTTGCCGGGATTGCGGTCGGGGTGATACTGGAGCGCTAGTTTACGGTAGGAAGACTTGAGCGTCTGTTCGTCGCAATCGCGCGAGACGCTCAGCACTTCGTAGTAGTCTCGTTTGGCGACACTCATGCTGGGTTAGATTCTTGAATTCCGACTTTTACGGATTGACCGCTACTTTCACCATTGCGGGCCGAAGCAGCCGGCCTTTGAAGTAATAGCCTTTCTGATACTCATCCAAGATAGTCTGGTCCGGATGGTCCTTTGTATCAACCATTTCGACGGCGTGGTGAATATGGGGATTAAACAAAGCCGGTTCGGTCGGGATTGGTTCAAGCCCGAGTTTCTTCAACGTTTCGAGGAACCGGCTGTGAATCAGTTCAAAACCGCGAGCGTATTCTTTGTCCGCGGTTTCGATCTTCAAAGCCCGTTCCAGATCGTCCAAAATAGGCAAAAGAGCCTTGACGCTATCCATGGCGGCAAACTCGAACAAGTCGCTTCGCTCACGCTCTACGCGGCGCCGGAAATTCTCAAATTCGGCCTGACGACGCTGCAGAAGCTCCTGCAACTCCGCCTTTTCTTTCGCAATCCGGTCGCGATCGCCTGCGGGTTCAATAGGTTGGGACGGTTCGGTTCGGACCCCAGATTCGGGCTCTACCGCCTCGGCGGGCCGTTCAGTCCTATCGTGATCTTCGTCGGTGACAACACCGTTTCTGACGTTAGCGCTATCCATCTAATGCACCAAAAGGAGGAGTGGATAGGGATCTATCCAAACTTCAGCGTAACAGAAGAAGGGCGCTTCGGATGGGCTCCGACCGAAAGAGTTCCCATTCGGAGGCCTCTGAACCGAGGGCAATTACAGCAGTAGGTCCTTAAAGCCACACAGCGAAGAAGTCGGCCAGTGCCGTATCCAGCGCTGTGGCCGCATCCTGATCGTGACGTTTGGCATAATCATCCCGTTGCGCGAGGCGTTCGGGTTGAGCGGGATTGATTGCGTGGTCCACGAGGGAGCGCGTTGGGCACCATGCCACACCCCGGCACCGGAGACAGGTGACTTTAAAAGCTACCGGCCGCGAGCAGCAGCCGCTTTCGCTGTATCGATCGGGGTTGGAGCAGGTCCCGCGGCTTCGGCAGGCTGATCGCCGCCTTTATTCAATCCCAGAGCCTTCCGCAGTTCGGTATTGATCCGGTCCCGGATATCGGCATTGTCGCGCAGGAACTGGCGGACATTTTCCCGGCCTTGGCCAATTCGCTCACCCTTGTAGCTGAACCAGGAGCCGCTCTTTTCGACAATATTCTGGGCGACTCCGAGGTCCAGGAGGTCGCCTTCTTTCGAGACCCCTTCGCCATAGATGATGTCGAACTCGGCTTCGCGGAACGGCGAAGCGACCTTGTTTTTGACAACCTTTACTTTAGTCCGGTTCCCCGTGACAGTTTCGCCGTCCTTGATAGCGGCGATGCGGCGGATATCAAGGCGAACGGAAGAATAGAACTTCAGAGCCCGGCCGCCGGTGGTCGTTTCCGGATTGCCGAACATGACGCCAATCTTTTCGCGAATTTGGTTGATGAAAACGAGGCAGGTATTCGACTTCGAGACGATTCCGGTCAGCTTACGCATGGCCTGGGACATCAGCCGGGCCTGGACGCCCATGTGGGAATCGCCCATTTCGCCGTCGAGTTCGGCTTTAGGAACTAATGCGGCAACAGAGTCGACGACCAGAACGTCAATGGAGCCCGAAGTAATCAGGGCCGCGGTGATTTCAAGTGCCTGTTCCGCAAAATCCGGCTGGGAAACGAGCAGATTGTCGACGTCCACGCCAAGCTTCTTCGCATACACCGGATCGAGCGCGTGCTCGACGTCAATGAAAGCGGCCATGCCGCCATTCCGCTGCGCTTCGGCCACTACCTGGAGCGCAATGGTGGTTTTCCCCGAAGATTCCGGGCCGAAGATCTCGCATATACGCCCTCGGGGAAGCCCGCCGACGCCCAAAGCGTAATCGAGCGAAATAGAACCGGTCGAAATGGCGGAAACCGGAACAATCGCCTCTTTTGCACCCAGCCGCAGAATGGAGCCCTTGCCAAACTGCTTTTCGATCTGACTCAGCGTGAGAGTTAATGTGCGTCCGCGCTCTTTTTCGTCCATAAGTTCCTTTGCATATCAGCGTTTCTGACGAGAGTCAGCGCACGCGAGGCCTACGGCAGCCTTCTTCAGTATAGGCCAAAACGGAAAGGCCTAAATATGTTTTTCTTCGTCTTTCTTTCGTCCCCTGGTTCAGCCGTTCAGCTTCCGGGCGTAGTAGCCTTTGCGGGCTCGAACGACCAGGTCGCGACGGCTTTTTACCTTGATCTGAACGGTGTGATAAAGCCCGTCGTTATTCAGCGGCTGAGGACGATAGAACAGGTTGTACTGATGGCGAAGCTCATTGGCGATGTTCTCGAACGATTGGTCCAGATCTTTCGCCTGGAACGGAAAAAACGAGACACCCCCGGTCTGTTCGGCGAAGTACCGCATCACCTTGTCTCCATCCGTTTCGATATGGCTGATGTTCGTTGAAATGGTGTAAATGACGGTGTCGGCCCGCTGAGCCATCTCGAGCGCCTGATCGCGGCTGGTTCTGCTTTCGTTGTCTTCGCCGTCGCTTAAGATCACCATGGCTCGGCGGAACTTGTACATCGGCTGATCGAGCATCAACTTGTCTTTGCAGGCGAAGTAGATGGCGTCGTAAAGTGCCGTGCCGCCGCCCGGGCGTAGCCCGCGGATAGCGTTCTCGAGCTTATGGGTATCGTCCGTCAAGTCAGCCACGAGCTCGGCGCCCGAATCGAAACTGACCACAACAGCCTTGTCTTCTTTGCGAACTACGCTGTTGACAAAGTTCGTGGCGGCCTCCTGCTGGAAGCGGAAGCGGTCGCGGATGCTATTGCTCGTGTCGATCAATATCGCAAGACGCAGGGGTAGATCGGTTTCGGAGGTGAACTCCAGGATGTTTTGGGGCTTCTTATTCTCGGAGATCTGGAAATCGTCTTGTTTGAGGTCGGTGACGAACCGGCCGTGCTTATCAGTCACGGTGAACAACATGTTCACACGCGTCACTTCCGCCCGGATAGGCGCTGCTTCAGAACCCGTCTGTTGAGAGGGCGGAGGATCCTGGCGCGCAAAAACGGTGCTCAAGGTGCCGATCGCCAACAGGACGCCAGCCGAGAGCCCAACACGTACAAACTTCATTTGGTGATGCCCTCATTCTATATGTCCGCGCCTGAGCGACGCCAACACATTTGCGAGGTCTTCCGGTAATGGACTTTCAACCGTGATCGGCTCGCCGGTACTGGGTGACGTGAACCGGAGGCGATGGGCATGGAGGAAGAAGCGCCCGACTGGCGGCAATCCGGGAACACGGGCCGGCGCTCCATAAAGACGGTCGCCCAAAATCGGGTGACCAATGCTGGCGAGATGCACTCTGATCTGGTGAGTGCGCCCCGTACCGATGCGAACACGAAGAAAGGCGCCGGGCGGGAACTGTTCGAGCACGTGGTACTCGGTATATGCGGATCGACCGGACCCGAGCTTTGCCGTCATGCGCGTCCGCCGTACCGGATCGCGCGTGATGGGCGCCGTTATTGTGCCGCTTTCGCGCTTGATCTGTCCGTGCGCAAAGGCCAGGTAGATCTTCTCCACCTGACGGCTCTGGAATTGCGCCGCCAGCGCCTGATGAGCAAAGTCCGTTCTCGCGACGGCGAGCACGCCGCTCGTTTCTTTGTCCAGCCGATGAACGATACCCGGGCGAAGATCGCCGTTGACCGAAGACAGAGTGGAAAAGTGATGCAGTAGAGCGTTCACCAAAGTACCGGCATGATGACCGGCGCCGGCATGAACCACCATGCCAGCCGGCTTGTTCACCACGACGACGTCGCGATCTTCATAAAGGATCTTGAGCGGGAGCTCTTCCGGTTCGGCGCGGAGCGGCGGAGGTGCGGCCGGCGTAATGGCGATGGCTTCGCCGCCTTTGAGCAGGTCGGAACACCGGGCGCCCTTACCATCCAATAAAACTAAACCTGCTTTGATCCAGGATTGGAGGCGAGAGCGACTGAAGTGCGGTAGCGTTTCGTGCAGAAATGCGTCCAAACGCTTGCCCGCGTCACGCGGTCCGGCCACTACTGTCATTTGACCGCTCGTATTAGTTGTCGCTTGAACCCTGATACTCAACGTGTCCGTTGCCATAGCGCTTCTCGCCAGCAGTGACCGGGAAGCGTAGGCTATTTTCCTTCGGCGGCAATGGGCAGGTGGCGTACGGAGTGTAGGTGCAAGGCGGATTGTAGGAGCGATTGAAATCGAGGTCGACCTTCCCATTCGCCGGCAGCGGTGTATTCAGCATTCGGCCAGCTTGATAGGTGCCGGTTTTATTCGTCGGATCCTTGAAGAGGAAGAACAGTGTCTTGCCTTCGTAAATAGGCCGCAACTTGTATTTTTCGCCCTTGTAAATAAACTGGACCACACCCGGACTGGTCTCCATTTCGGTTTGCCCGAGCACGTTCAGGATGGGAATCTTCTTCTGATCCGGCAGAAAACGCGCCGTGAAATGAAGGTCAGGGTCAATCGGGAAAAACGTGCTTCCTTTAAAGTTTTTGAGTACCGGGCTTTCGCTGTCCTTTGCCCGAATTCCGAGCCGATCCTCGCGCTTGATCACTGTCATAGCCACTGTGCCGGCCCGTATCACGGTAGGATCCGACTCTCCGTAGTCAACAGGCGTCTGTGTCTTATCTGTCCCGATATACGTAACCCTTTGACCGTCCACCTGGAATGTCCCGGCGCGTTCCGGGGCGGAGCCTTTGGGCAGGACGAAATCGTTTTTCTGTCCGGAACCTATGGTGTTTGCTCCGGGCTTGAGCCAGAAAAGGCCAACCAGGGTCAGCCAGCTATCTGGCTTGCGTAATCCGTCCACCCGATGCTTCTGCCACGCCTGTACTGAGTTGTAGTATTCCGGTCCGGCCGCCTTGCGATTGGGATTGCAAGCCGCCAGGAACACGAGTAAGAAGACAATTCCTATCGAGTTTCGGGAGTACATACTTCTTCAGCTTACCTATTCTCGGAGTTCAACGATAGTAGCTCCGGCGCCGCCTTCGGCGGGAGTCGCAGGGTAGAAACGGCCGACGTGGGGATTTGATTGCAGCAGATCCGCAACCGCCCGCTTTAAAATCCCCATCCCGTGGCCATGGACAATACGAACGCGATTCACGGAGGCCAGGACCGCGGAGTCGAGAAACTTGTCCACCTGCTCGGCCGCTTCATCCGCGCGCTGGCCAATCACGTTCAGCTCGCGGTAGGTCACGTCCCATCGCGGTCCGGTGTCCACTCGGACGTTCTTCGGCAGCCGTTGTTGGGCTTCGGCGGTTTTGGCCGACAGGACTTCGACTACGTCGTCACGCGAGACCTGCATCCGTAACAGGCCAGCTTCCACTTCGAGAGCGCCGTTTTTCAGAAGGCGACGGACGGTTGCAATTTCGCGGACGTCTTTCAGCCGCACCTTGCTTCCTTCCTCGATCGTGAGCTTCGGCAGTTCCACCGCCTGGGCGAGCTCCGGGGGCGGCGCCATGGTGCTCGCCGCTTCTTCGCGGAACTCACGCTTGGTTTGGTTCAGAACGCGTCGGGCTTCGTCGGCCGCTTTCCGCTGCTGCGCGATGTCGCCCAGGCGCTCTACCGTCATTTGGGCGCGTGCCTCGAAATCGGCGATGATCGAGTCGGAACGGTCCTTCCATTCACGCTGGCGCTTCTCTTCGCGGCGGATCGTTTCGCGCTCGAGCTCGGTCTGCCGCTTGCGAAGGGACTGAGTCGCTGCTTCCATCTCTCTCTCGCGACGCTCGTTGGCGGCGACTTGTTCGTGCAACTCGGACAGAAGAGCTTGAAAATCGGCCTGGAGGCGAGGCATCACAGCGCGTGCATGCGCGAGGATCTCCGCCGGCATCCGCAGGCGCGTTGCTATGTCGAGGCCAGCCGACTTGCCGGGGACGCCGATCCGCAATTGATACGTGGGTTCCAGTGTGGCTTCGTTGAATCCCATCGACGCGTTCACCACGCCCGGCGTTTTGGCGCCGTAGAGCTTGAGCGGTAACAAGTGGGTCGACGCGAGACAGAATGAACCTGACTTGCGGAATTCATCCAAAACCGCAACGCCTAGTGCGCCCCCTTCTTCGGGATCGGTAGCGCGCCCCAGTTCGTCCAACAGCACCAGGCTTTCCGGCGTGACCTGTTCGAGCATTTCTTTGACGTGGATCAAGTGGCCGGAGAAGCTGCTGAGGCTCTCCTCGATCGACTGGCTGTCGCCGATATCGGCGAGCACGTTGTCGAGCAACGGGAACTCAGCGTCAGAGCAGGGTACCGGCAATCCAGCGTGGACCATCAGCGCGAGCAGACCTGCCGTTTTCATGGTGACGGTTTTGCCGCCGGTGTTGGGTCCGCTGATCAGCAGGCACCGTTGTTCTTCCGACAGCTCGAAACTGATCGGCACGATCGGCTTGCGCGCTTTGCGTAGAACCGTCTCAAGGAGAGGATGACGAGCATCGCGCAAAACGAGCCGTCGCACGTCTTTGCTGATGCTCGGAATGATCGCGTTGTACTGAGATGCGAAAGTTGCCTTCGCAAATACAAAATCGAGTTGCGCCAGCGCTTCGGCCGTCGAAGCGATCTCGGCGTTGTGCTCTCGCAGCGCATCGGTAATTTCGAGGAGAATGCGATCGATCTCGCGCAATTCGTCCTCGCGCAACCGAACCAGCTGGTTGTTCAGATTGATCGTTTCGAGAGGTTCAACATAGAGCGTTCGTCCTGTGCCGCTGGAGCCATGGATGACCCCGTCCACCCGTCCTTTTTGGCCGGCAACGATGGGAACGACATAGCGGTCATCCCGAATGGTGACGAAGTCTTCCTGGAGCGTTCCGTCCTGGCGATGGGCGCGCATAAAACGCTGCAGGGAGTCTTGAATGCTGCTCTTCTGTTTCTCGATATCGCGCCGAATGCGGCGGAGCGCAACGCTCGCGTCGTCAGTCAGGGAACCATCGGGAAGGAAAACGCTGCTCCACCGCCTTGCGAGCGGACGCAGATCGGCCAGCTGTCTACCGCGTTGCGCAAGGCGCGGAAAGCGGTCTGGCGTCGAAAGGAGTGCGCCCCGGTATTCGCCGGCTAACGAGAGCGTGTGGAACAGGTCGAGGATCTCGGGCCCGTCCAGGCGTGCTCCTCCTACCTGGAGGACACGAATCGAACCCGAGACGTCCCGAACGTCATCGAAGCGGAGGCGCATAACGCCGCCGCCGTCTGGCGCAGCAACGGCCGCCTGTTTGAACTCAATGGCCTCGCCTGCTTCGGCGAGATCCGCTTCCAGGCGGTCACGATCGGAATGCGGCTCCAGGGAAAGGATCAGTTCCCGTCCTGCGTCGCTTCCGGCATAGGTTGCCAGAAGTTCTAAAAGTTCGGCGAACTGAAGCACGCCGATGCTGTGAAATGCCATGGATTACGAATGAATAGGAGAGGGGCGTGTCACACGCGGATGGGTGGGCGGCCGAGTACGGCAGGCAAGGATCACGTCGCGCGTTCCCTCTGTTAATAAGATGCTATCCAGTTCGTTTAAGTCTCTCCACTGCGCCTGCTTCGAGTCGTCTCCGGCGGCGAGTGTGCCTCCGAGAACGGTGCAATAGAAATCGATCAGGATGTAATGGTATTCGCAGCGCCCGTCTTCCCCCGGCATGATGCGCTCGAACACTGTCGCGATATCACCGACTTCTACCTGAAGCCCGGTTTCCTCCTGAACTTCCCGGGCTATCGCCTCTTCCAGGCGCTCGCCTGACTCGACGACACCTCCCGGGAGAGACCAATAACCGACTAGAGGAGGTTTGCCACGTTCGACGAGCAGAACCTGGTCATCCCGGAACAGGAGAGCGCCGACGCCCACGAACGGGCGAGACGGAAAACGGCGGCTCTCGCTCACTTCACGGCGGCGAGAACTTCAGCCACGTGCCCGTCGATTTTTACTTTCGGGAAGATCTTCTTCACCACGCCCTCCGCATCAATCACGAAAGTGGTGCGCTCCACACCCATGTACTTCTTCCCGTACATGCTCTTCTCCTTCCAGACCCCGTAAGCTTCCGCCGCTTGATGCTCCGAGTCAGCCAGGAGCGTGAACGGCAGGCTGAACTTCTCCTTGAATTTTGCTTGCGCCTGGCTGGTATCCGGAGAAACGCCCACGATGACGGCATTCGTATCCGTGAACGTGTCTACCTTGTCACGAAATGCGCAAGACTCGGTGGTGCAGCCCGGGGTGTCCGCCTTGGGATAGAAGTACAGGACTACGTTTTTGCCCTTCAGCGAGGACAGTTCAAACGGTGCTC
>JBJMGJ010000312.1:0-22011 GCA_045807965.1 Bryobacteraceae bacterium
AAAAAAATACCCTAAAACACGCAATACACAACTGACAAACTATCCATGTAAATTCAGTCTAGACGCATGATCCGGAAAATGCGAGGCGGCGCTCAGGCGCATCTCATTGAGGCGAACGATGGAGCTTTCTATGTCGTCAAGTTTCTCAATAATCCGCAGCATCGCCGTATTCTGATTAACGAGTGGATCGCCACTTCGTTCCTGCGCCATCTTCAGATTCATGTCCCCGATTGTGCCGTTATCGAATTGACCGAAGACTTCATCGCGGAAAATCCGGATCTTTACCTTTCGCTTGGCACCCGGCGAGAGCCGGTGTTGCCCGGTCTGCATTTTGCTTCTAAGATGGCCGTTCACCCAGACCGGGTGGCGATCTTCGATTTTCTGCCTGACAAACTTCTTGGAAAGGTAGAAAACTCAGCCGATTTCGTGGGGGCTCTGATTTTTGACAAATGGGTTGGCAATGCCGACTCGCGGCAGGCGGTGTTTTTCCGTGCCCGGGCAAAAACCTGGACACCATTGAAAGGGGAAGTCACGAAAACGGGCTTTTTCGTCCAAATGATCGATCACGGATTCGCGTTCAATGGCCCGAATTGGGATTTCCAGGACTCGCCGATTCAAGGCCTCTACTTTCGGACTTCTGTCTACGACTCCGTCCGTTCACTCGAATCCTTTGAGCCCTGGCTGTCCATGGTTGAGAACTTTCCGCCTGAGACAATCGATTCGGCGTGGCGGGAAATTCCGAGTAGCTGGTATTCGGGGGACGAAGATGCTATGGAACAACTACTCGAGAAGCTCATGAAGCGGCGTAAGCTGGTCCCTGAGTTAATCTACTCTGTTCGGGAGAAGCGCTCTAACGCGTTTTCAGCGTGGCGGTGATCTCGGCCGAGAGCTTTTGAGCCGTCCAAGGAGCTAGCAGGATCCCGTTCCGGTAGTGACCATAGGCGAGCCAGAGGCGGGGGGAGTGCCACGACCCCACTTGCAGCGCGCCACCAGGCCTGAAACCAGTCCAAACGTCAGCAGGTGTGGTTTCCCCGAGGTGGGGGAAGATATCTGCCGCGCCTCGGGAAAGTTCCTCGACAATGTCGTTCCGTATGCTACGGTCCCATCCAACGTCCTCTACCGAAGCTCCAACAATCAACAAACCGTTGGCCCTTTGTAGGGCGTACAAGTGCCCCCGCCGAACAATGGTGCTGCACGTCTGTTCCGGCTGGTGGTAACCAATGAGATGGCCTTTGATCGGTCTCGAGCTTGGAATCGGCGGCACGCCCGCCGTTTCTATGTCGCTGCTCCAGGATCCTGCTGCGATGACAGCTGCGTCGAACGGGAGCGATGCGCTATCCGTCCGTATCTCCGCCGCGTTTTGTCCGATAGTGACGGAGCACACTCGAAGGCCCTCTTCAACTCGTACTCCCATCGCCTGACAGATTTTGGCCAGAGCGGCCGTCATCTCCCGGGGGTTTACCGTAGCGTCTTCGGGGTAGAAGCGCGCGCCGTGTAAGCCCTCCTGCCGGATGCGGGGCCAGAATGCACGCACGCGAGCGGCATCTACCGCCTTCGAAAAAATTCCGAGAGTCTGTTGGCGCGCAGCCTTTGACTCCAGGGCGGCGAACTCATCGGCCGAATAGGCCAGTTCCAGCGCCCCGTTTTCCTGGAAGTCAATGAACGCTCCTGAAGCGGCGCTTATTTCTTCGATAAACGATCGATAGAGGCGCCGTGACGCGAGTCCGAAATCGAGGGCTGGGGAAGGCTCGTCGTATTCCCCGCCTGGCGCAAGCATACCGGCGGCGGCCCAACTGGCTTCGCCTCCCAGCTTATTCCGATCGAAAATCGCGACCTTCCATCCGGATTGAGCGAGCCGCCACGCCACAGAAAGGCCGATGACTCCCCCGCCAACGACCGCGATCGATCCTCTTTTCTGCGCAGGATCACCCGCGCTCACGCCGTTTCGACCGGAGAGGGCTCGGTGCTCGCTTTCTTTACGACTTCGAGGAAGGCTTTGGCGGCGTGGCTCAGCGCGCGCCGAGCAGGATAAACCAGCCGAATCTTCCGCTCGACCGTTAACTCTCGTACTCGGATCTCACGAAGCAGGTTCTGCTGGATCTCTTGCTCCACACACATGCGGGGAAGGAATGCGACCCCTTCGTCGTCTTGCACCAGACGGCGGATGGTTTCCACGGTGGGCATCTCGACGTCCATGTTTAGAGGGACTTTGTGACGCTGAAACTCCCGAATCACCGTTTCACGAAAAGGCGAGAGCACATTGTGTGCGATGAACGTCTCCATATCCAGCTCTGAGATGGAGATCTCTTCACGATCCGCAAATCGATGCCGGGGAGACACGATCAACGTGAGCCGGTCACTATAGATGATCTGGGAGGAAACGTGGTCATCTCCCGGGTCGTAGCTGATGACGCCCAATTCCAGTTCACCATCTAAAAGCTGGGAAGGAATTTTGCTCGATTCGGAACGCCGAACCTGTACTTTTACTTTCGGAAACAGCCGGCGGTACTGCTCGATGTGATGAATCAGGTAGAGGCACGTGCTTTCGTTCGCCCCGATGGACAAACGTCCGGCATAATTGTCCTTGAGTTCACGCAACGCATTTTCCAGATCTGCTTCCAGATTTTGGAATCGCCGCGCGTACTCCAAGACCACCCGGCCGGCGTCTGTGAGCAGCAATTCACGACCCGACCGGTCGATCAGCTTTTCTTTGAGATCGCTCTCAAGCCGCTGGATCGCGATCGAGATCGCAGGCTGCGTACGGAGTAATTTTTCACCGGCTCTCGAAAAGCTGCGCTCCGTCGCAACCGTAAGAAACACCTTCAGAGGATACAGTTCCATCACGCCCACCCACCCAGGCGCTTATTGAATGATTGTAACTAATGCAAAGCTTCATTAGTATAAATTTGCATAATTAACAGCTCTCAAATTAGGATGGTTACATCCCCTCAGCCACAGCAGGAGCGATACATTGAGTCGAGTTTACATATTTGATACGACGCTGCGCGACGGCGAACAATCTCCCGGATGCAGCATGACCACGGCAGAGAAGTTGAAGATTGCCGCGAAGCTTGTGGACCTCGGGGTGGACATTCTGGAAGCAGGGTTCCCCATCGCCTCGGAAGGCGATTTCGAAGCTGTTGACCTCATCAGTAAGCAGTATCCCTGGGTCCAAGTAGCTGCTTTGGCCAGGGCCAGGACCCTCGACGTGGAGAGGGCGGCCAAGGCGCTAAGCGCGGCGAAACGGCCCCGTATTCATACGTTTATCGCAACGAGCGAGATTCATCTGAAGTACAAGTTGAAGAAAACACAGCAGCAAGTCTTGGATGATGCTGTTGCCGCCGTCTCGCTGGCCCGTAGCTATACAGATGATGTCGAGTTTTCCGCAGAGGATGCCACTCGGACCGATTTTGGGTTTCTGGAGCAGATCTGCAAAGCGGTGGTCGAAGCGGGAGCCCGGACGGTAAACATTCCAGATACGGTTGGGTATTCGGTTCCGGACGAATACGGCGAGCTGATCGCGCGGATTGCGGGGTTTTTGGGCGATCGGGCGGTGGTAAGCGTTCACTGTCACGACGACCTTGGCCTGGCCGTTGCGAACTCATTGGCGGCGGTGAAAGCCGGTGCCAGGCAAGTTGAATGCACGATCAACGGAATTGGTGAGCGAGCCGGTAATGCGGCCCTCGAGGAAGTGGTCATGGCGTTCAAGACCCGCTATGACAAACTGCCGTTCGAAACGAAAATTCAGACAGAAAAGCTCTTTGGGACGAGTCTGGCGCTGACCGAATGCATCCGGTTCGGTCCCCAGCCGAATAAGGCGATCGTAGGCGAGAATGCATTTGCGCACGAAGCCGGCATTCATCAGGACGGCTTCCTAAAGGAGCGAACAACTTACGAAATCATGGAGCCCGCTTCAGTAGGCGTTCCTGAAAGCCGGATTGTCCTGGGCAAACACAGCGGCCGCCACGCGCTCAGCAAACGAGTGGAAGACCTCGGCTTCCCCGTCACGAAACAGGAGCTGGATCAGCTGTATGAAGTGTTTACGTCGATGGCGGACAACAAAAAAGGTATGCGCAACGGGGACATTGTCGAGCTGATTCGCCAAAACCGAGCGCGCAATTCGGACCCCGTACCAGTCCCCGTCGAGAGTGCTGTTAAGGAATGAAGCTGAATATTCTGACGCTGCCGGGTGACGGCATCGGTGGAGAGGTAACAAGCGAAGCCGTTAAGGTTTTGAAGGAAATAGCCTCTTCCTTTGGACACGAGCTGAGCATCAAAGAAGGTCTACTCGGGGGCGTGGCTATCCACAAAACGGGCAGCCCGTTCCCGGACGAAACCAGGCGGTTGGCGCAAGAGGCTGATGCGACATTGATGGGCGCTGTCGGTCTTCCGGAATTCGACAGCGCCCCTCCCGAGAAGAGACCCGAACGCGGTCTTCTTGAGATCAGAAAAACGCTGGGAGTGTTTGCGAATCTGAGGCCGGTCCGATCCTATAAGCCGCTTCTGCAATCTTCTCCGCTCAAAAACGAGCTGGTAGACGGCACGGATATGATCATCGTGCGAGAGTTGACGGGCGGCCTTTACTATGGCACGCCTCGCGGTCTCTCCGGATCTGGAACCGAAGAACGTGCGGTGAATACGATGGTCTACACGAGGCCCGAGATCGAACGCGTCGCCCATACCGGATTTCAACTCGCCCAAAAACGCAGGAAAAAGCTGACGAGCGTCGATAAATCCAACGTGCTCGAGAATTCACAGCTTTGGCGCAAAGTGGTTTGTGAGGTTGCATCTCAGTACCCGGATGTCGCGCTTGACCACTTGTTGGTCGACAACTGTGCCATGCAACTCGTCTTGAATCCGAAACGGTTCGACGTGGTGCTCACCGAGAACCTGTTCGGTGACATCCTGAGCGACGAAGGCGCGGTGCTGGCCGGCTCCATCGGAATGCTACCCTCGGCCTCGCTTGGGAGCAAACGCCCGTCGGGTGTATCCGTCGGCTTGTATGAGCCGGTGCATGGTTCTGCTCCCGACATTGCAGGCCTAGGTAAGGCAAATCCATTCGGAGCGATTGGATCGGCTGCGGCGATGCTTGAGTACAGCTTCGGATTATTGGAAGAGGCGGGCGCGATTTATCGCGCCGTGGAATCGGTATTGGAGAGCGGCAAAGTAACCGCTGACCTTAAACCGGCTGGAAAGCCCGCCAGCACGAGCGAAGTGGGAGATGCTATTTGCAGCCTCCTCGCGCAGACCTCGAAGCCGCAACCGGCTTCCGCCAAGTAAGTTCGCATCCGCAGCGAAAGTAGAAGGGAAAGATGTCAACAGATCAGTCGGCCGCGAAGCCGCGCACAATTATCGAGAAGGTATGGGACCGCCATATCGTTGCTGAACGCAAAGGTGCGCCGACGCTCATTTATATCGACCTCCATCTCGTTCACGAGGTCACGTCACCCCAGGCGTTTTCGGGTCTGCGTGAGCGTGGTCTCAAGGTGAGGCGTCCCGATCTGACCTTCGGGACAACAGACCACAGCATCCCGACGCACGATCGCAATTTGCCGATCATCGACAAGATCGCGGAAACTCAAATCAATCAGTTTGAGAAGAACTGTCGCGATTTCGGCATTCCCTTCTATGGGCCCCATAGCAGGAAGCAGGGTATTGTACACGTGATTGGTCCCGAGCAGGGTCTCACGCAGCCAGGCATGACGGTGGTCTGCGGAGACAGCCACACTGCTACACACGGCGCGTTCGGGGCTCTGGCCTTCGGCATCGGAACCAGCCAGGTTGAGCACGTTCTTGCGACGCAGTGCCTGCTGCAGAGCAGATCCAAGACTTACCAGGTGCGCGTCGATGGTGTCCTAAAACCGGGCGTCGGCGCCAAGGACATCGTGCTGAATCTGATCTCGCGCATCGGAATCGGCGGCGGCACGGGCTGCGTGTTTGAGTATTCGGGATCCGCCATACGATCGCTCTCTATGGAAGAGCGGATGACGATCTGCAATATGTCCATCGAAGCCGGCGCGCGCGCTGGTCTCATCGCGCCGGACGACACGACTTACGAGTACCTTGCTAACCGTCCTTTCGCACCGAAAGGCGAGGCCTGGGAACAGGCGCTAGCATCCTGGCGACAATTGCCGACGGACGATGGCGCTGTATTCGACAAAGAAATCTTTATCGACGCCAATACCCTGGAGCCAATGATTACGTTTGGCACCAATCCAGGCATGGGAATTCCGATCACGGCGGCGGTGCCGGATCCGAATGCCATCAAAGATCCGGTCGAACGCGAGACTCTGGGCAAGGCGCTCCGCTATATGGATCTGCCATCCGGTATCCCGCTCCTGGGTCATCCGGTCAATGTTGTGTTTATCGGTAGCTGCACGAATTCGCGGATTTCTGATCTGCGCGCCGCCGCCGATATTCTGAAGGGACGCAAAGTGAACCCGAGCGTTCGCGTCATGGTGGTTCCTGGCTCTCAGCTGGTTAAAGAACAAGCCCAAGCCGAAGGCCTGGATCGAGTATTCCGGGAAGCCGGGGCCGACTGGCGCGAAGCGGGTTGTTCCATGTGTATTGCGATGAACGGCGACCAGCTCCAACCCGGCGAGTACAGCGTTTCAACCAGCAATCGAAACTTCGAAGGCCGGCAGGGCAAGGGCGGACGAACTTTTTTGGCGAGCCCCTTGACCGCGGCTGCGACCGCAATCACTGGCGTGGTTACCGACGTTCGCACAATGCTCGGGAAGAATTAGAAGGTCATGGAAAAGTTCACAAAGTTCTCTAGCCGGCTCGCTCCGCTGCCGATCGACAACGTCGATACCGATCAGATCATTCCGGCGCGCTTTCTCAAAACCATCTCGAAAGCGGGTCTGGGCGATAATCTTTTCTCCGACTGGCGCTATTCCGCCGATGGTACGCCGAAGCCGGATTTCATTCTGAATCGGCCCGAGGGCCGAGCTGCACGGATCTTACTTGCGGGTGATAACTTCGGGTGCGGCAGCTCCCGCGAACATGCGCCCTGGGCTCTCGTCCAATATGGCTTCCTCGCCGTTATCAGCACCTCATTCGCGGACATTTTCCGAGGCAATGCGCTGAAAAATTCTCTCCTCCCGATCGTGGTGCCGGAAGACAAGCATAAAGCCTTGTTTGCGGCAATTGAGGCAGACCCGGCCGCGGAAGTGACGATCGATCTGGAGAGCCAGACCGTGACGTTGCCCGACGGGTCCGCCGTCAACTTTCCGATCGATGAATTCGCCAAGTATTGCATGCTCCAAGGGGTGGACGAACTTGGCTACATTCTGCAATTGGAACCCGAAATTGCGGCCTTCGAGAGCAAGCGGACGCTGAGCATCAACACTCTCGCCGAAGTCTAGCTTCGAGTTCCGGATTAGCTTACTGATTCGGCGCTGTAACGGGCGATAAGGCCTGTCCGCACGGCATAACGAAATACCCTGGTGAACGTCATCGCGGCCAGGACAATGTAAAGCAGCGCCAGAGCCGTGCTCAGAGCCAGGCCCGACCACCAAGGCCCTTTGCCGTTTACCGTGGCGCGCAGGCTTTCGAAGACATAGGACGGCGGCAGCAGACGTGCGGTCCATTGCATCCAGTGGGGCAGGGTCGAAAGCGGGTAGAAGACGCCGGCGAACGGTGAAATCAGTGCCGGCATCGGCCAGATGAACCACTCGGCGGCGGGACCCAGGCGGAGCACAATTGCTGTGGCGAAGATTCCCATGGCGATGCCGAACAGGAAAAGCACCAGGACAAACGGAGCCAGCGCGCTTCCATAGCTGAACATGGACAAGCCAAAAATCGCGCCGGCAAGCAGCACCATCACAACCAGGCCGATGCAACTTGTCAGGATGCTCGAAAGCACAAGCCCGCCCACGTAATCCGCCACCGTCAGCGGGCTCGCGAAGAAGTTGAGGAAATTGCGCGACCAGACATCTTCGAGGAATGTGGTTGTGACGCCGAACATCACGCGACCCAGGAAATCCCAGAGAAGGACCGCGCCGAGTAATGAAGGAACGAAGTTCAACCCGGGCGCGCTGATGCTGTTCAGGTATCTCGACATGAATCCCCAGAGGATGATGTCGATAGCAACCCACGCAAACAGCGGCAGCACGCGCGCGGCACTGCCCCGCATAAGGTAGAACTGCCGGACGACCACCGCCCCGGTACGAGAAAACGACACCTACGCCACTCCCACGTCCGAATGTTCACGCGCCACAGCCACAAACAATTCCTCAAGGTTGTGTTTACCGTGCTTCGCGGGGAGTATGCGCGGATCGCCTTCGAGCAGAATCTTGCCGCTCGAAAGAAACAGCACTCGATCGCACACTTCCTCGACTTCGTACATGTTGTGCGAGGTCCAGAGCACGCCGCAATCTCCTGAAGTCACGACTCGGCGGATCTGCCCGCGAACATCCCGCGCGGTAGCCGGGTCGAGCGAAGCCGTTGGTTCGTCCAGCAAAAGCAACTCGGGTGTGTTCAGCATTGCCTTCGCCAGAGACACTCGCGTCTGCTCTCCCGAAGAAAGCAAGCCACACTTTGTATCGCGAAAGCGGCGGAGGTCGAAGTCTGCAATTAGCGCCTCAATCCTGGTGCGTAAGTTCTCCACCTGGTAGATCATTCCGAAGACGCGGAGGTTCTCAAAGACCGTCAGATTCCCGGGAAGGGGCGCATACACGGCCGAGAAGTTCGCCTTCTCCATTGCCTTTTTTCGATCGCGGGCGAGGTCAATCCCCGTGATTGCGATCCGTCCCGACGTGGGCTCGAGTACTCCGAGCACCATGCTGATCGTGGTAGTTTTGCCGGCGCCGTTCGGTCCCAGAAGGCCGACGATCTCGTTCGGAACGACGCGGAACGAGATGTCGTCAACCGCGAGTGTCTCGCCGTAGCGTTTGGTCAGGTGTTCTACGGTAAGGACCTCGCGCACATCTCTATTGTGCGCAGGCGATCAGATTTGATTGCGGCCTATGATGAGCTAACGCCGAGCTAATCGCCAAAGGCAGATGGAGTCAATCGCCTTCTCTCGGTTGCGTTGCTCGCAGGTAGGGTGAAGTAAAAGCTCGAACCTTTTCCGAGCTCCGACTCTACCCAGATACTGCCTCCGGACCGCTCCACGATGCGTCTGAAGAGAGCGAGCCCAAGACCCGTGCCAGCCGCTTCGGGACGCATATTGACACGGCTGAACGGTTCAAAAACACGCTCGTGGTGATCCGGGTGAATTCCCAATCCATTGTCGGAAACCCGTATTCGCCAGAGATCCCCATGTTTGCCGCATTCGATTTTGACCACCGGTTGATCTGGACCTCTGTACTTCAATGCGTTCGAGATGAGATTCTGAAGCAGCTGTTGCAGGAGGACGTCGCTAATAGGCAGGTAGGTCGGATTGGTGCAATCTATCTCGGCATTTGCGGCCTGTATTTGTTCCCGCAAATTGAACTTGACGGCTTTCACGGCCTCGCTCAAATCTGCGGAAGCGGTTTGGTCCGGCGCCTCTCCAAGGGCGCGCGTATACGCCATCAAATCTCGCACAAGCTGATTCAGCCTGGATGCGCCCAGGAGGACATCTCCCATAAGCTCTTGTGCTTCACCGCTGAGTTCGGTTGGCAGCCTTCGTTGGAGCAGTTGAGTGCTCGCGGTTAGACCCCTGAGTGGTTCCTGCAGATCGTGTGACACTGCGTCGGCGAAATGCTGGAGTTCGTCATTGCTTTGCCGCAAGCTCCTGAGCGCCCGGTCCAAGTCTTCCGTTCGTTCCTGCACTCTTTTTTCGAGCAGGAGATTGCTGGCCAGAAGTGCTTCCTCAGCTTTTCTACGCGCTCGTGCCACTTGACTAACCAGGGCTGCAATTGCGACGAGAATAAAGAACCCGGTGAGCCTGAAATTTGCCGGGGAAACAGACCTGGCGTGAGTCGCCATGGCACCAAACAGGAGCATGGCCATCACAGCGGCCAGGAAACCCGGGACTATTCCGCCCCACCATGCTGCTGCCGCAACTGCCAGCAGGAACATGACATTGAAAACCGGCTGCAGCGTGGACACAGATCCCGCGAGCAGGTACATCCCCGCGGCAGGCAGAACCAAGAAAGCTAGAGGTAAAAAGTATGCGCGCAGGCTGCCGGGGACACTCTGCGCAACAAAAGGCTTCGCCGGTGCTTTTGTGTCGGACAAGTGCTTCGCTATTGTACAAAGGCTGGGTCGAACTGGATCCGGTTCGACGATGAAGCTGTCTAGGCTAGTAGGGAGGAGAGCACTTGCCGCTAGCGCAGTCAATCAGTGAATACCCAATCCATCGTGTCAAGTGGCCCGTCATGCATCAACGGTGGAACTCTCTCACGTTTCTGCACTGGCGCTATCAACCGGAAGACGTTCGCCCGCTCCTGCCTTCCCGACTCGAACTCGATACGTTCGATGGAGCAGCGTGGATCGGGCTAACGCCGTTTCTCCTGTCCGGACTACGCGTCCCTCTTCTTCCCGCGGCTCCGTGGATTTCACGATTCCCCGAGATGAACGTTCGTACGTATGTTCGCGGTCCCGACGGTGAACGCGGTATCTGGTTCTTCACACTCGAAGCGGACCGCCTGGCCGCTGTTCTGGGCGCCCGGCTATCGTATGGGCTTCCGTATCGCTGGGCCGACATGCGCGTTCGCGATCACGGTGGGAGTGTGGAATACAGAAGCAAGCGCCATGTGGGCCGTGGAACCGCCGATATCCTTGTGCTCCGAAACTCCGCGCTCAGAGCAAAGGAACAGGAGCTGTTCCTGACAGCACGTTTTCGTCTCTACACAACGATTGCTGGTCGTCTCGCTTTTGCTCAGGTGGAGCATCCGCCCTGGCCCTTGGAATCGGCGTCTGTCTTGAGGCTGGAACAAGATGTGATTGAGAACTCTGGTGTACCGAAGCCGGAAGGGAAACCGTTGGTCCATTTTTCTCCGGGGACCGCGGTTCGCGTCGGCCAGCCGAAGTTAGTTCGCCGATAGAGCCGAACAAGACGCGCATCATTAGGCCGTGGCTACGCCCAATTCAGGAGTCATTTGATTCTTGCGTTTGGGACGATACCCGTTCAGCACAGTCCCGATGAACGTGTACCTGACGAACCAGTCATAAGTGACAAGTGTAATGGCCGTCGTACCCAAGACGACAATCAGAAACTTGATTAGTGCTGGCGAATTCCAGCGTGCCAACGCTACTTGGAGCCAAAGAACGATGGGCATGAGCGAGGTACATCCAATACGATGCATCGGCCAGGTATCGCACCCGAGCGTTATTTTGATCCCAGTACTGCTGCGCGAGCCCTATCAATCCGAATATTAGTAACCAGCAGACCAGAGCGGTTGTGATGACCGCTAGAGTGTGCGCTTGTGCTTCGTAACGCGGCAGGGAACGTAGAACGCGAGAATACGAAAGAATGCTGACAGGCGCTAACAAAAGCGCAAACAACATTTGAATACCCGCGTGGCGCTGAAGTCGGGGGAGCAGGTCCTTGTTGTCCCAAAGCAGCCAGCCAAGGCCAAAGAAGACCGCGTATGCCGTAACTCCGGTCAGGCGAGGCACGAAACGAGTATCGGTATCGAATCCGCCGGTACGTGAGGACATGAGAGTGACCGCGGTGGGTACCGCGAAGATGACCGCCCGTAGCGGGGAACTGACGAGCATTCTGAAACAGCGACCTACCGCTTGCCGCACTGAGATCGGCAGGATCGCCCGCGAGATCAGAGCGAACAGTACCGCGCCCACATAGAAGTACAACAAGTAGTTGAGAAACCAGAGATGAATGGTTGTCGGGGTATGAAAGAAGGCTCCCGATTCGAAATAGGTTTTCAAGGCGAGCCCGGGGGAAGGGCCGTAGATCGCTGAACCATAAACCATTCCGCCAACGGTCGGCGCATCGAGCAGCAGCCATCCCACAGCGAATGGAAGTAGAATGCGTTTTCCCCGATTACGGAAGAAATCTGCCATGCCGGCGCGTTGGAAAAGTAAGTTCGCGAAAAAGCCGGCCAGGAGGAAAAACAACGGCATTCGGAAAGCGTGTGTGAGGACGAGCACCACGTCGCACACTGGAGTAGTCGCGCGATCTTTGAAGGGCCAAACTGGTGCGAGCGGAAGAGTGGTGTAGGTACATGCCCCGTGGAATAGAATTCCGAGCGCCATCATCGCCGCCCTTAAGCTATCGAGAGAATGTATCCGGGTGGTTGCCTTAGGCAGTTCGATCGAGGGCGTTTGCTCCTCCCTTCGGCTGTGTCTCTGGCGAGGCACATCATACGACCGCAATCAGGTTCGGAAACATGCTGTCTACCTGCAGGTTCCCGGGAAATCCACGTGATGCGCGTTGCTCAACAAAAGCACGCGGTGGGATGCAAACGGTTCGTCAATACTAACATGTTCGTCGTCAGATCTCGCGCTGTAGTGAATGCGGTTCGTGAGCATCGCGCGCCTTTCTTCCCCGGCATATCGAGTCTGTTTCAGCCGCCGCTATATTCTGGAAGTGTGAAGGGATACCGCTACCGCGTGACGGTCGAACCCGTTGCGGGTCCGACAGGAGAACGGATTGAGCAGCTCCGCTCGTTTTTGAAGCGGTGAACCACGACGAGATCCTGGGCTTGGTGGAACGGTAGAAGGCGGCGAGGCGAGTTCGATCACGACACCGCGGCTTCTCTGATCGTGGGATTGAAGCTGTTTTCGGAGGTGATGCTCCAGAACAAAGAAAACGCGCTATTTTCGCCTTTGTTGCCCCATTTCCGCGAATTCATGAAGCGGTTCAAGACTCCACCGGAGCCGTCTTCTCACTCGGAAAGGCGGTTGACCTTCTTCAGCGCGAACCGAAGAGGTTTGCAACCGAGATGGGCGGCGGGAATCCAATACGATAGACAACCATATGCCGACGTATCAGAAGAGCCCTGAAGCGATCTCGCGTCTTTCCCCGGAACAGTATCGAGTCACCCAGGAGAGTGCCACCGAACGCCCCTTCCGAAACGAATTCTGGGACCACAAGGAACCAGGTCTCTACGTCGATATCGTCTCGGGTGAACCACTGTTCACCTCGCTCGACAAGTTCGATAGCGGATGTGGCTGGCCGAGTTTCACGCAACCGGTCGAGGCGCGGAATGTTGTCGAAAAGAAAGATGCCACCCACGGCATGATCCGGACGGAGGTGCGCTCGAGCGCGGGCGACAGTCACCTGGGCCACGTCTTCCCGGATGGTCCGCGCGCGAAAGGTGGGCTGCGCTACTGCATCAATTCCGCTTCTTTGCGCTTCATTCCCGTCGACAAGCTCGAGAGCGAAGGGTATGGCGAGTATCTTAAACTTTTCCGGACAGCGGCGGAACGGGAGGACAATTAAGCATGGCAACGGAAACCGCAATACTCGCGGGTGGCTGTTTTTGGGGCATGCAGGACTTGCTGCGGCGATACGAGGGAGTGATCTCGACACGAGTAGGTTACACCGGTGGCGAGGTTCCCAATGCGACCTATCGGAATCATGGCAATCATGCCGAAGCAATCGAAATCGTGTTCGATCCGCAAAAACTCAGCTATCGGCAACTGCTCGAATACTTCTTCCAGATTCACGACCCCGCAACGCTCAATCGGCAGGGAAATGATCGCGGAGCCAGTTATCGGTCCGCCATTTTCTACACAAACGATGAGCAACGGCGCGTGGCGAGGGAAACAATTGCGGACGTGGACTCTTCCGGTGTGTGGCCGGGCAAAGTTGTGACCGAAGTAACGCAAGCCGGCCCATTCTGGGAGGCCGAGCCCGAGCACCAGGACTATCTGGAACGGTTCCCGAACGGGTACACGTGCCATTACGTTCGTCCGAACTGGAAGCTTCGCAGCCGCGCCGAAGCGAGCCGGGCCGTTTAGCCACTCCTATCTCTTACAGCGTGAACCTCTCAAGAGGCCCAACCCCGCCGCGCTTATGCCTATGGCAACCAGGATGCCGCGAGCATTGCGGGTAATCTTGTCCGTGATGCTCCAGGTTTTTGCCTGGTCATCGAAAATCCCGTGGGCCGCATATTCGGTGCCAGGTACGGTATGGAAGAGATTGTCCGGCCTGTCGGGCGAAATCGGGTTCTGGGTCTCTTGGCCTTCGACGGCATGGTTGGCCAGGTACTGATCCGCAAATCCGGGTGCGATTCTTTGGCCAAGGATCGCCTGATAAGTTGACCATGCGACCCACACCTCCCGCTTTCTTTGCGAAGACGCCCAAACGATCGCACGTGCCGCCACTTCCGGTTGAAAGATGGGAGCAACAGGCTGCGGATGATTCGGTAATCGCGTCCGACCCCAACTAAATTGAGGAGTATTCAGGCCGGGGAGGTGAACGACGGTCAAGTGAACTTTGCTTCGATCGTGAATCAGCTCCGAACGGATAGAATCAGTGAATCCGACAATCGCGTGCTTGGCGCCACAGTACGGAGCCTGCAGCGGAATAGAACGATACGCAAGGGCCGACCCGACCTGGATGATCATGCCGCTATTTCTCGGCTTCATCCGCTTCAACGCCGCCATAGTGCCGTAGACACAACCCAGGTAGGTGACCTCCGTGGCGCGTTTATACTCGTCGGGGCGGATCTCCACGAAAGGAGAGAAGATCGTTGTCATGGCGTTGTTGACCCAGATGTCGATAGGCCCGAACTCCGACTCCGCTTTCTCGGCGGCCGCTTCTACTTGTTCCGGATCTGAAACGTCGGTCGGTAGAACTAGTGCTTTCCCGCCAATCTCTTCGATCTCCTTCTTCGCTTCGTTCAGTCGATCGATGCCACGCGCCAGCAACGCGATCCGCGCTCCGTACTTCGCAAATTCGCGCACGGTAGCGCGCCCGACGCCGCCGGACGAGCCGGTTACGACAACAACTTGGTTTCGACTAGTCGCCATGTTTCTCTCCTCGCTGGTATTCGAATTCCACCGTCTATGAGACACCCGCTCACCAAACTTTTGCGCAGGAAACTAAACGGCCGATGCGGGAATGTGTCCCGGAGTCGAGGCTAGTTTTTGCATGTTATGGTGTACGTAAGTGTCGTCCGCCCTCAACTTTCATCTGGAACAATACGAGGGCCCGCTTGACCTTCTGCTTGACCTCATCCGCAGGCAGCAGGTCAATATCTACGACATCCCCATCGCGAAGATCACTGCGCAGTATCTGGAATACATGCAGAAGGCTGTGGAGTTGGACATCGAATTGAGTTCCGACTTCGTCTATATGGCCGCCACGCTGATTCATATCAAAAGCAAGATGCTCTTGCCGCGAGATCCCGAGTTGGACAAGATCTCGCCCGAAGAAGATCCGCGCCAGGAACTCGTCGAGCGACTGATCGAACACGAACGGTTCAAAAACGCAGCGGAGATGTTGCAGCAAAAGCGATTAGTGGAAGAGGCGGTCTGGTCGAATCCTCAGATTGAGCAGTTCTTATCTGAAGGAGAGGGGCCCGGTCTGGCGGTTACGATCCACGACCTCGTTCGTACCTTTCAAACGGTTCTCGAGCGCGCCAAGAACCGGCCGACCTACGACGTGGGACGGGAAGACGTGAGCGTGCCCGAGATGATCCAATACCTTCAGGACCAACTCGGGAAGGCCCGCGGCGCGAAGGGCCTCTCAGCAACCCGGATGTTTGAAGAACTGCGCAGCCAGCGTGCCATGATTTGCCTGTTCCTCGCGATCCTGGAACTTGTGAAGCGACGTAATGTGGAGCTGGTGCAGGGTGAAGCGTTCGGAGACATCGGTCTGCGCCGCGGACCCGAGTTCGGCGCCGCAAACGACGCGACGGAAGGCTATGCTGAGGTGGAACAGGAATACCGCTGACGAGCATGGATGCAGTTGAACATCCGGAAGCATCCGGAGTGGCCGAAGAGGTAAAAGACGAGGAATCGGGCGGACAGGCAAACCTAGGATTGGAGCAGCCCGAAGCGGGCGAACCCGAGGCCGGCGAAGACGTTCTGATTGCCGAGGCAGTTTCTGAGCCGCCCCCTGACTCTTCCGAATCGCTGGCGCTGAAGGCGATCATCGAGGCGGCGATCTATATCACAGATGAACCGCTGGCGCCTGAACAGATCGCGACCGCGGTCGAGCAACCGCTGTCCGTGGTGAACGAGATTCTGCAACAGCTTGTGAACGAGTATGCCGCGCCGGGTCGAGGGCTTGCCGTCCGGGAACTTGCGGGTGGTTACAAGATGTCGACCAAGCCCGAGTACCACGAATCGATCCGTCGCTTCGTAAAGAGACTTCAGCCGCCGTTGAAGTTATCACTCGCGGCACTCGAAACACTCGCCGTCATCGCTTACAAACAGCCGATCACGGGACCGGAAATCCTCGACATCCGCGGGGTGCAAGGCGCGGGCGTTCTGAAGACTCTCCTCGATCGCAGGCTGATTGCAACTGCCGGGCGTAAGAACGTGCTCGGTAAGCCGATCATGTACAAGACTACGCGCGAGTTTCTGATCCAATTCGGGCTCGATTCTCTCGCGGAATTGCCGACGCTCAAAGAATTCGAAGAGTTGGGGCGGAACGCGCTCACCGACGAGGAAGTCAAGCCCTTACCGGAAGCGCCACCGCCCGCGCAAGTTGAATCCGGGGACCAGGCGCCCGAGAACGCAGCCGATCAGGAGGGCGCGACAGAGGCAAATGTGGAAGCCGATCACGAGCCGAAGCCCCAAGAAGAAACGGCTCAAGCCTCTGAGCCGGTCAACTCTGAAGCAGCCGAAGAGCCCATGGGCCCGAGCGATATGAACCACGCGGAGCCAAATGCCTGAAGAACGTCTTCAAAAGCTTCTGGCACACGCAGGCATCGCGAGCCGCCGCAAAGCCGAAGAACTGATTACCGCGGGACGCGTGTCGGTGAATGGTAAGACGGTCACGGAACTCGGCTCAAAGGCCGATCTTGCAACAGACAAAGTCAAAGTCGATGGTCAGGTCATCAGCCTGCCGAAACACAATCTTTACTTTGCGCTGAACAAACCCAAAAACGTCGTAAGTACAGTGCGGGATCCGGAGGGACGCCAAACCGTGATGTCGTTTTTCAAGGGCTTCCAGGACCGGCTCTATCCGGTGGGCCGGCTGGATTACGCGAGCGAAGGCTTACTGCTGCTCACAAACGATGGCGAGTTTGCCAATCGCTTGATGTCGCCGGCGAGCCACGTCACCAAAACCTATCTCGTAAAAGTCAACGGACCCCTTACGTCCGAGCAGGAGGATTCGTTTCGCCGAGGAATCCCGATCCATGGACGGAAGACCGCTCCGGCCTACCTCAAGCTCATTAAGCCGAGCGTCAATCCCTGGTACGAGGTGCGCCTGGTCGAAGGGCGGCAGAACCAGATACGCATCATGTTCAAGCACTTCGGCCGCCTGGTGGAGAAGCTGAAGCGCATTAAGATCGGGTTTCTGGAATTGCGAGAGCTGAAGCCTGGCGCCTATCGCACCCTGACGAGAGCGGAAGTCGCTCGTTTCCACAAACTGCTTCAATTGGACGGGGAAGGGGAGAAGGATACTGAAAATGATGAACGACGCGGAAATGACCCGGTTGCTAAAAGAAGCAAGAACAATCGCGGTCGTCGGACTGTCGAGTAATCCGATCCGCCCCAGTTTCGGAGTTTCCCGGTTTCTTCAGCGGCAAGGCTTCCGCATCATCCCGGTAAATCCGAATGAGACGGAGGTGCTTGGCGAGCGCGCTTATCCGACGCTGCGGGACGTGCCCGACCAGGTCGATATCGTTAACGTGTTTCGTCGCCCTGCGCGCGTACCCGAAGTCGTGGATGATGCACTCGCGAAGGGCGTTCCCTGCATCTGGATGCAGGAGGGCGTGGTGAATCACGAGGCCGCCAGCAAAGCCGAGCAGGCGGGCATGTCTGTCGTCATGGACAAGTGCATTCTAAAGGAGTTGGCTCGACTGCTGAGTTGACGTTCCTTGTGCGCGAATGATTTTGTGATTCGGTCCGGATTTCGACTGGTCGGAGTTAGTGCGTTCCTTCGACCCAGATCTGTTGCGCTACTCCTGTTGTCGTCCGCCGTTTTCGTCATCCTGGGAAGCTGTCGGCCACGGCATTCGGACTCCATCGGTGAAGGTTACGTCGCGCCGCAAACGTTGAACCTGCGCCGAGACTTAACGGGTAAAAACACACTATCCGCCACGCTGAAGCATGGAGATCCGGTTGACATCATTGATGTCCGGCGGCGGTTCGTCAAGGTAAGAACAGCGGCGGGAGACGAAGGCTGGGTCGATGCGACGCAGTTGCTCAGTCCCGAGCAGATGACCCGAATCCGTGAGGACGCGAAAAGGGCAGGGGCTCTTTCCTCCGAAGGTTCAGCAACGGTTTACGAAACTCTGAATGTCCATATCGAGCCCAACCGTCAGTCTCCGGCTTTCGCGAAGATCCAGGAAGGCCAGTATGTCGATGTACTGGCTCATGAGTTGTCGCCCAGGGTTGGACCTCCCCCGCGTCCGCCAGCATTGATTCGCGAGCGTCCGGAGCCAGAATCGCGAAAGCAGCGGAAGCAGCGCACCAAAGGGCCATCACTTCCGACCCCGCCCAAAGCGCCGCAGAATTGGGAAGATCTCTCGGCTGAGCGAGTGGAAGGCTCGGAAAGTCCGGCGGACGCCAAAGCGCGGCGTGAGAACGAGGCTGCGGCGAAAAAGCTCGAAGAATCGAAAAAAAACGTAGCGCTTGAAGATTGGACACTGGTGCGTACCAAATCCCGCGAGACCGGTTGGGTTCTGACGCGCAATTTAACCATGGCCATACCGGACGAGGTCGCTCAATATGCTGGCGGAGCACGCATTACGTCCTACTTCGATCTCGGAGAAGTGAAGGACGAAGAGAAAGGAACGAAGCATAACTGGCTCTGGACCACAGCTTCAGAGCAGATCACCTACGACTTCGACGCTTGGCGCGTATTTCTCTGGAATCGCCGGCGCCATAGGTATGAAACCGCTTATCGGCAGCGCAAACTTGAGGGTTATTACCCTGTTCATGTCGACCCCGTTGATCCGGCTGTGTTCGGAAGAACTTTCCACCTTGTAACGAAGGACGACGACGGCAAGCTCAGGACCCGTGCTTATGTATTCGATGGGACCCGCGTCCACCTGATCAGCACCGATGAATACGGGCCGAAGCCGCCGGCAACGTCAAGGGCGAGTTCGGACCTGGACGCGACTAAGCTGGAACGGAAGACATCTGGAGGCGGATGGTTTCGCGAGAAGTGGAACGCGCTGGCCAGCCACTTCGCTCGTTCGCGTTAGACCTCTTCGACCTTGCCCGCCACTTCGACTCGATCCATGGCGAGAAACTGTTTCACGTGCGGATGTTGGCATTTATCCAGATCCGCGACTCGTCCGAAGTAGATGGCCTCGCCCTTGAACAGAAAGACAACCGAATCGGCAACCTTGCGCATGAGATCCAGATCGTGGGTGACCACCACAGACGTGAGCCCGAGTTTGTTTTTCAAATTGAGCATCAGATTCCCTAGATGATCCGACATGATCGGGTCCACCATGGTGGTCGGTTCGTCATATAAGATGCATTCCGGCTGAGCAGCCAGCGCGCGCGCGATGGCCACCGCTCGTTTGTACCCTGTCGAAAGGTCGCCTGGGAAGGAGTCCTTAAAGTGCGCCAGATCCACCATCTTCAGCAGACCGTCTACCACTTCTTCTTTGTTCTCTTCGTTATAATCCTCGCGCAATTCCAGAGAGAAGAGTATGTTCTCGCCAACCGTCAACGAATCAAAGAGCGCGCCGGATTGGAAGACCATCGTTACCTTGCGGCGAATCTTCCGTAGTTCCTCCTCGCCGCATTCAGTGATGTCAGTGTTGGCAACAATAATCCTTCCCGAGTCGGGTTTCATGAACCCCATGATGTGGCTCAGTGTCACCGATTTGCCAACGCCGCTACGCCCGATGATCGCAACCGTAGCTCCGGCATCGACATGGAAACTGACGTTCTTCAGTACCGGCCGATCGAAAGTTTTGCTGACGTTGCGGAACTCGATGTAGTGGTGAAGGTTATCTGAACTCACGTCAACGTTTGCCAGGACTCATGAGTGTTTGCGTCTCTTGACGTCCAGCGAGTCCATTCTTCCGGTGTATTGATGTTTTCGATTACCCCGGATACGCGAACGTAGTCCGTCGAGAGTTCGGCCAGCAGCCCCATCAACGAGAGACGTTTCTCGTCCAGCCTGCACTGTATGGCAGGCAGGCATGTTCTTTTGTAAACAGCGCAAAGGGGATGTATTCTGCCCAAGGCATCTTGGGCGACGACGCAGCTCGCGTTTGAGTTCCGAATTCGCTCCAATAGAGTTTGAAAGACAGCGGAAGGAATAGCCGGCATATCGCACGCTACTACCAGGCTGAGGTCATTGCTGCTGTGGATGAGTGCGCTTTCCAGCCCGGCAAGTGGACCCATGCCAGGTCGAAGGTCGGAAACACAAGGATAGTCAAACTCGTGATACCGACTGGGATCTCCAACCAGCATTACGTTGCCCGTTACCGCTCTGACATTCTCTGCAACATCATCGAGAATGTATCGAAACACCCCTGGAAGGTAGGCTTTGTTCCTGCCCATGCGCGAGCTATTTCCGCCCGCGAGCACGAAGCCAGAGGCTTGCATGCCCAAATAGTAGCATTCGCTGTCCAAATTCCGGGTATAATGCGATCAAACAATCTCTGGGTGTCTTGTCGTGTCTCGAATAGGTTGGCGCTCCGTAGTTCGGCGGAAGGTTCTCGGACGGAAAGCCATGTCTTACAGGAGGAGAAACGCTTCTCGCGTCGTCCTTGCCTGACGTAACTGCATGCTTTGCCTCTCTACCCGAACCATACTGCCTATCGCCTTCGCTCTCAGTGCATCGGCGGCCTCGCGTCCTTCTGTCCAGGTGCTGGCGCCCAGAGTCGAAGCGGTCCGGTTTTGGTCTTTCGGAGACGTCACTCGAATCGCTATTCAGACCCGCGGCGAATACAAGGTCGCCAAGGATCAAATTGAGCATCCGTCACGGGTCTATTTCGATCTGAACGGATTGCGGCCTCCTTCCTCCGTCCACCATGGGGTAAAGATTGTTCAGGTGGGCGACCGGCAAGTGAAGCAGATCAGGATTGCGGAGGTCAGCCCGAAACGCACAAGAATCGTGTTCGATCTGATCGGGCCCATGGAGGTGAACTCCTCCCAACTGGTCAATCCGGATCGTCTCATCATCGAATTCCGACCCAGAGGCACAAGCTTGCCGGCACTAGCTGCGACCCGTAGCGTCATCGCTGCACCGACCGCTCCTGCTGCTGGCGACCGGTCCGCCTCCACACAGGTGATTAAAACCACTAAGACCCCGGACGGACTGGTCGTCAACAGGACCACGCCTTCTGAGCCGAGTTCCGCCGCGGCAGCAACGCCCGAATCCGCTCCACCTGTGACAGTTGCTCCCTCGCTGCCCGTTGGCCGAAAGGTTGCGGGTATTCCTTCTCCTGCGAAGCGCAAAGGCGCCAACGATTCGTCACTGGTCCGGGTTTTTGGCTTGAAACTGGGGCGAGTTGTCATCGATGCGGGCCACGGGGGTCACGATACCGGGACCATCGGTCCGAATGGTTTGATGGAAAAGGAACTGGTGCTCGACGTTGTCCTTAGACTGGGCAAGTTGGTCACGGAGCAACTCGGGACCGAGGTGGTCTATACTCGGCCGGACGACACGTTCATTCCGCTCGAGGACCGAACGAAAATCGCCAACCGGGAACGGGCCGACCTCTTCATCTCGATCCACGCAAACTCATCGCCGGAGCCGACTGCCACGGGCGTCGAGACTTATTTCTTTAACTTCAGCTCCGATAAAAGCGGACTTGAGTTGGCGACTCGCGAGAACGCTACCTCCACCAGTTCCATATCCGATTTGAATGATCTGCTTCACAAGGCGGTTTTGAAAGCCAAACTCGAGGAATCCCGCGCGTTTGCGGAACAGGTTCAGAAATCGCTGTGGGCGAGTTCGGTGAAAATGAATTCGCGTTCTCGTGATCGTGGCATACGCCAGGCGCCGTTCGTCGTCCTGATCGG
>JBJMGJ010000313.1:0-5490 GCA_045807965.1 Bryobacteraceae bacterium
GAAGCCTACATGCGTCTGGTGGACTTCACTCGCATGCAGTGGCAAGACCGGGCCCATTTTTTCGCAGTTTCTGGGCGGGTAATGAGGCGCATCCTGGTTGATCACGCCCGGCGCCAGAACGGCAAGCGTGGGGCGGACGCAATATGCGTCTCGTTGGAAGAGGTCGCCGTCGTGGGAGGTGATCGGACTGCGGACTTGGTGGCCCTTGATGATGCACTGAATGCACTGGCCCGTCTCGATTCGCGCAAAGTCCAAATCATCGAGATGCGGTTTTTTGGCGGGCTCAGCGTGGAAGAGGCGGCCGAAGTACTGAAGGTCTCGCCCGCTACCGTGAGACGTGACTGGAGTATCGCTAAGTTGTGGCTGTATCGCGAACTTGGCGGCGGAACGAGCGATGGATTCGGACCGGTGGAAGAAACTCGATAAGCTGCTTCACGCGGCTCTCGAGCGCACGCCTGAAGAACGGGACGCGTTTTTCCGGGAGGCTTGCCCATCCGATGAGCCACTGGAACGCGAAGCGCGTTCGTTGCTGGCCTTAGAAGAAAAAGCAGGAGCGTTCCTCGAAAAACCGGCAATCGAACTGGGGGCGCAAGCTGCCCTCGGAGAACAGACGGACTACCGTGAGGAAACGGACGTCGTCCGTACTGGTGCCGTCCTCTCTCATTACCGCATCCAGGGAAAGCTGGGCGGCGGCGGTATGGGCGTTGTCTACAAAGCCGACGATCTCGAGCTAGGCCGTTCTGTCGCGCTGAAATTTCTGCCGCGCGAATTAGCCCGGGATCCGCGTGCGATCGAGCGTTTTCGCCAGGAGGCTCGTGCGGCCTCAGCCCTGAATCATCCCAATATTTGCACCATATACGAGATCGAGCGCGACGACGAACGAACGTTCATCGTGATGGAGTTTCTCGATGGAAGTACGCTGAAGCATCGCATCCTGGGGCGAGCTCTCGCGACCAATCACCTGCTTCCCATCGCTATCGAGATCACCGATGGTCTGGATGCGGCGCATGCCGCCGGAATCATTCATCGCGACATCAAGCCTGCGAACCTGTTCGTCACCTCACGCGGGGGCACGAAGATCCTCGATTTTGGCTTGGCGAAATTTGGGTCCGCTGACGAACCGTCAGGTATAGACCTCACGGCGCTTGCCCCGCGCAACACCGAGGATCACCTGACTGCGACAGGCAATGTGCTGGGAACGGTGTCGCATATGTCCCCGGAGCAAATCCGTGGCGAGCGCCTGGACCGGCGCACAGATCTGTTTTCCTTCGGTGTCGTCCTTTATGAAATGGCGACCGGCAAGCTGCCATTCGGGGACGGGGAAACGGAGCGAAGTGTTTTCGATTCCATTCTGAATCGGACCCCCGTCTCGCCGGTACGCCTCAACCCTGGCGTTCTCGCAGAACTGGAGCGCATCATAGGCAAATGCCTCGAGAAAGACCGGGAGTTGCGGTACCAAAACGCTTCGGAAATTCGCGCGGACCTGCAAACTTTACTTCGCGATCTCGAAGCCGTGAACTGGAGACGAGGCGTACAATCACCGCCCAGAACTCGTCGCTCGAAGACACTGGCGGGAATCTCCGCGGCAGTGGCCGCCGCCTGCGGTGCGGCCTATTTCTACTTGAATCGTGCACCTCAGCCGATGCGCAAGATCCCGCTTGTCGTAACCGAATTCAAAAGCAATACCGCCGACGCGGCTTCTGGCGGAAGCTTGCGTGAGAATCTGCTCGTGCACTTGAAACAGCCACCGTTCGAAGTGATCCCAGATAGGACCGTTCGGCGGACGCTGTCCTTCATGCGCCGACCCTCAGACACGCGGCTCACCTCCGATGTTGCGCGCGAGATCTGTGAGCGCACGGGAAGCGCCGCCGTTGTGAACGGTTCGCTCGATTCTTTGGGAAGCAGGTATGCCTTGGCGTTGAGCGTCACGAATTGCGGAACTGATGATGTCATTCTGGCCGATCAGGTACAAGGCGAACGCAAAGAGAATGTTGCAACTGCGCTCGTTCAGCTCACGGCCCGGCTGGGAGTGCTGGCCCGCAAATCGCCGGAGGCGTTCAAGCCGTCCTCGATCCCTCTGGTCGAAGCCACTACCTCATCGCTTGAAGCGTTGAAAGCCTACAGCGCCGGCCGTACAGCAATTTCGACCAAAAGCCCGCGCGCGGCTCTGGACCTGTTTAAGCGCGCGGTTTCCCTCGATCCGCAATTTGCAATCGCGCACAGTTTCGTCGGCTCGACATATGCGGGCCTGGTTGACGGCGTTCTCGCCAAGCAGGAAATAATAAACGGGTGGAAGCTGCGAGATAACGCCGGCGACCTCGAGAAGTATTTGATCGACTTGTTTTATCAGCGCGAGGTTCTGGGCAATCTCGAAAAAGCGCGCCAGACCTGTGATCTATGGATTCAGAATTACCCGCGTGATGTGGCGCCCCATAGTTTTCTGGCGGGACAGGTTACGCAAAACGTCGGTAAGTTCGATCGCTCCGAGGAGGAGGGAAAGAAAGCGACCGAGCTCGATCCTGACAACGCTTACGGGTATCACAACCTCGCGAACAGCTACATTCTTCGCAACCGTCCGGCAGAAGCGGAAGCTGTCCTCAAACGCGCCTACGATCGCAAGTTGAACATTCATGAATTTGCCGGGCTGCAACATCAGATTGCGTTCCTGAAAGGCGACAAGCATGAAATGGAGCGTGCGGCCGCGCTGGGTGAAGAAAAGCTGAACGTGGAAAACTGGATTTACGATATGTCGGGCGATTTTTACGCTTACTACGGGCAATTAGGCCAAGCGCGAAAGGCATGGCGGCGAGCTGTGGAAATGGCAAAAGGAACGGGTCATCCCGACCAGGCGGCGCAGCATGAGGCGGGCATCGCAGTGCGCGAATTTCTACTCGGTAATCGGGCTGAGGCTCGCCAAGCGGCCACCGCAGCGCTCGGGCTTGCTTCCAAGGATCGGGACGCAGAGACAGGCACAGCCCTGGCACTGGCATTCCTCGAAGATCCTCGTGCCGAAACCCTCGTCAACGATTTGGATCGGCGCTTTCCGGAAGGTACGCTGGTCCAGTTCGCTCATCTGCCGTTTCTACGAGCGCAGCTTGCCTTGAACCGTCACGATCCGGCCCGAGCCATCGAAATCCTGCAACCAGCCGCGTCCTACGAGTTGGGATGGCAAGGCTCAAGCACGAGCGGCTTCGCTGGTTCGCTCTACGTCATCTATATGCGAGGAAAAGCCTCCATGGCTGCGCATCGTGGAGACGAAGCCGCCGTGGAATTTCAGAAGATCATCGACCACATAGGAGTTGTCTCCAACGATCCTACGATCGTTGTCGCCACGCGTCTTCAGCTAGCGAGGGCCTGGAGGTTATCCGGAGATCACGCAAAGGCAAACACCGCCTACCAGGATTTCTTAAGCATTTGGAAAGATGCCGATCCCGATATCCCGATTCTGCAACAAGCGAAGGCGGAAATACGAAAATCTTATTGACCATGCGGGGCAGGAATGCGCACCGGGTTTACGCGTTGCGAAAGGCGCACTCCGATAGCTGCGCTTTAATAGCACAACCGCATCAATGTTGTGCCCTGTCGGACTCTCGACTCGAGGTCGTTTAGAACCTGCGTAGAAACAGTGGCGTCTGCCTGCAACCGAATTGCTTAGAGATGTATGCGAAAAACGCAATTTGGACCGTGAGTCGGCACCAGTGCTCCCAACGCACCGCCCGTGTGTAACGGCGATGTGTAGATCTATACTTTGCGACGACAGCGGATGGAAATCGTTTTTGGGCTCAGCTAAACCTTTCCAAAAAAGCGCTTCTTTGACGGTGTGCGCATACGCCCGGTGCCATCACCATATGTAGAGGGAAGTTTGCGAGTGGAAAACATGAGCGCGTATCCGCGTGATCAGTCGGAAACACGAATCGTTATCGAGATGTGATACTCTCCTCACGAGGACATGATAGCGGTCCTACGGTGGTGCGTTCAATCAGGTGCACCGAGATCGGTAGCTCTCATAGGGGGATCTGTGTTTCTCAGCGAAGATATCCAGAACTTTCTATTTCCGGACACGCTTGGACTCGGTCGTTTTGAAAAAATCGGCATACCCGCAGCGCATTTCATGGGTCCTTTCGTCGCGGTTGTCGAGGTCTTCTTTGGATCCGCGGTGGTACGAGGGCTGCTGACCCGGTTCTCAGCAATCCCGTTGCTGATCGTCATTCTGGTTGCGATCGAAACAACGAAGATCGTGATGCTGCCTAAAGTGGGCTTTGGGGCTGTTGCCCACGATGGCCGCGCTGATTATTCCATGTTTGATGGGATTTCTGTTCGTGCTGATCTCTGGCGCTGGGCCGCTCTCGTTCGATTTCCTCATCAGCCGCACTCTCGGAAGGAGCGATAGCCGTGGAAGATAAGGATCTTTACTCAGGATTGATTCGGCTGCATGTGCTGCACCACGCGTGTGAAGGAGAAGTGTTTGGACTAGACATGATCGAGGAACTTGCACGTCATGGCTATAAATTGAGTCCCGGAACGATGTACCCCGTTTTGCATGGACTCGAGAAGCGAGGATATCTGAGATCTACAGAGTTTCGTTCGGGGAAAATCAGACGGCGCTTGTACAAGGCGACCCCGGCCGGCCGAAAAGCGTTGAAGACCGCCAAACAGAAAGTTCGTGAATTGTTTGGCGAGCTGATCGAAGGCAACTGATGAGTTTGAACCTCCGCAATTCCCTCCCGATCCTCCTTCTTGCTTGCACGGCGCAGGCGCAGCAACGGAACCAGAGTTCCTTAACAATCGAGCAAGCCGTGAATCAGGCTGGCCAGTTTCCATCTATCACAGCCGCCCAAGAGCAGGTGAATGCCGCTGCGGCGGGAATCCGTCTGGCGCGGACCAATTACCTTCCAAGCGTGAACGCGGTCGGCCAAGTGAATCGTTCTACACGGAATAACGTCTTCGGGCTTCTGTTGCCACAGACCGTGATCCCCAGCATGTCTGGGCCTGTGTTGGGTACGAATGACGGGACAAATGTCTGGGGCAGTGCGGCCGGGGTTCTCATATCATGGGAGCCCTTTGACTTCGGCCGGAGACATGCTCTGGTTCAGTCCGCTCGAGCAACGCAGGACAGAGCGCAGCTTTCGACTGAGAAGACTCGCTTTGAGGTTCAAACAAGCACCGCCGCTGCATTTTTGACCTTGCTGGCCAGCGAACAGACGTTCGAGTTGCGCAAGCATCCGTTGACAGGGCCCGGGTTGTCGTTAAGGCGGTGAAGGCGCTTGTTGACGCGAAGTTGCGTCCCGGAGCGGATTTGTCACGGGCCGATATCGAATTGGACGCCGCAACGACTCAGTTGCTGCAGGCGGAGCAATCAGTCGCAGTAGCGAGGACCTCTGTTGCCGAGTTTACGGGGACAGATGCCAAGGCCTTAGTGGCTCTTCGTGGACATCTCCTCGATGAGTTGCCCGAGACCACTGCCGGAAGTACCGAAGATCTCTCAAAGAA
>JBJMGJ010000314.1:0-10473 GCA_045807965.1 Bryobacteraceae bacterium
AGGCAGTACCGACCGCCTGCCGTTCCTTACCCGTGTGATAGTACACCAGCTTGTCCCCGGCTTTCATCTCGCCCAAGTGCCGGACAGCGACTGGGTTCGAGACTCCGTCCCACAACGTGTCGCCATCACGTTCCAAGTCTTCGAACGAGTACTGATCGGGCTCTGATTTCAGCAGGTAAGGCATTTCCGATCATAGTAGCTCTTCACCCTACTTATCTCTACCCCGTACCGCGTAGATCTCTTGGTCGATGGGAACCCGCCGAAATGATGCCTAGGCTCGCAGGTTGAGCTCGTGAAGGCATATGAAACTACTTCTCCCGGCCGCGTTCCTGACAGTGGCTTCCGCCGTCCTCTACGGTGCGCCCGTGAGCGTCACTTGCGGCGCTCCGTCCATTTCCAGTGTGACCTCCAGTTCTGAGTTGAACGCCAATTGCACGTCTTTCACCAATGGCTCGTCCTACACGGGAGGTGGCGCGACAGCGACCGCCAATGTTGCCTTAGACTTAGCCGCAAACGGCACCGGTTTCAGCTCTCTTTCGACTTACCAGTATGCCTACGCACAACAAGCACCGCGGCAGTCCATGGATACACTGTTTGGACCCGCGGCGGAGACCTCGATCGCGGTCAGCTATCAGAGCACGCTTTTAACAGCGGGGCCAGCTCGCTCAGGATATCTGCAGATCGTAGGCTACGGTTCTGGGGCCGGTTTCTATGACGGAGGAGCGACAATGACCTCCGGGATTTCATTGGGCTCGGCGAGCTCTTATCAGACAGAGATCACGTGTTATGCAAACTCGAACTATTGCACGCCCGCCAGTAGCTACTACACGCCCAACTCGTTGATTCCGGTTACGCTCGGAACAACGTTCACGCTTGAAGCGAACGGCGGAACCACAAATTGGGCGTCAGGCTTTGACGGGCGATCCGGTGGCTCGCTGAATACGGTTTTCCAGTTCCGATTCCTGGAAGCTGACGGAGTGACCTCCGTTGCAGTTAGTCAAGCCCCTGAACCGGTGACCCTCGGTATGGTCGGCTTGGCGTTTTGCTCGCTGGCTCTCGTGAAGAAATGCAGGTCTCGCGCTTAGCGATGACCACCGCCGCCACCGCCGTGTCCACCCGCGCCACCGGACATGTGGCCACCGCCGCCGCCCGCACCACCCATGGGATGAGCTCCGCCGCCGGACCAACCTCCCGGATGCGAGCCGCCATGCCAGCCGGAGCCGCCCGCTGGACGAGCGCCGGCCCCCTGTCCTCCAAAGGTACGCGCTGGCATTCCTGAGCCCGTCGTCAAGCCCGAGGCGCCAAAACTCTGCCGCGCCTGCATCCGGGCGGCGTGATTGGCCCAGGGTGAAGCAGTTACGGATCCCACTGCCGCCGGATTGTTGGGGCTTAGAGGAACAGCGGCCATCGCGCCTCCGTGTGGCCCGCCAGACCCGATGCCCGGATTCCCGTGCCATCCATTAACCGGAGTACGTGTTCCGTTCCAGTGCCCTCCTGTCCATCTGCCGCCGCGATAAATAGGAGCAGCGACAACAGGGGCATACCCGACTAGCCCAGGCGAGTAGAAGCCGTACCCGAATGGACTGTAGAAGGCGCCCGCTCCCGGTAGCCAAGCCCAGGAACTAAAGGCCGAGTCCCAGAACCAGCCGGGGTTTCCCACACCGCCCATTCCAGGAGCGTAAGCACTCCCGAGCAGGCCCATTTGGGCGCTTCGCGCTACCCGGTAGCTCGCCGCCGCATCAAATTCCGACCGCACGTTGCTCCAGGCGTACAACTCGTCGTCCTTCTTGGCGTCGAATTTTTCGGGTTTCAGGTTTTCCGCCAGGATCACCTGACGACCTTTCTTCACGTCCACTGTCCGGTCCGAATAGGTCACCGCCGCTTTCCCGTCCAGAACAGAGACGCTCGGCGGGTCATCGGCAAGGAACCTGTACAGGCCGTTTTTCTCGATGCTCGTCGAACCGCCGTGCGAGATTACCTGCACGCTGCTCCCCTTAACGAGCCCGGTTGATTCGACCATCGCCTCGCCGTTCAAAACCTCCACCTGAGTGGCCACAAGCGACGGGGACACCATCCGGATCTTCGTGTTGTCGCCCATTCGAAGAAATACCCCGGGAGCTAGCAGAACTTCGGCCTTTCCTAGATCGGTCGATAAGATGTCGTTGGCGTTTAGAAACGTCGTCTTCAGGTCTTTTTCGTTTACGGGAGTGCCGTTGAGATAGGCGGCGCCTTCGACGTAATTCACAGCGCCCGGTTTTGCTGACACCGTGTATGCCTGCGGCGCAGCGCATCCGGCTGCTAGGACGAACGCGGCCACGAAGCAGGCCGTCCTCTTTCCTACGTTACTCATGTTCCCAACCCTTTCAACCAAACCCAAGACGAATTCTCGTCTGTAGTATGTCTAGTTGGATGCAGTACAGCCAGCTCTGTTCTGGTTCCTGCTGGCAGCCCGCCTTACTGCTTTAATTATCCTCCTTTCATATCAGAGGGAAACTCGCCGCTCCTTCGACCTCTCTATTGAAGGGATAGGATACAATCCACCCGGGACGGAACCAGATTGACTCTCAGAGCCATTGACTACGTCAGCCTAATCATTTACTTCGCCTTTGTTCTCGGGATCGGCTGGCTCGCCAAACGAAAGATCACCAGCAGCGAAGATTTCCTGACCTCGAAAAACTCGGTACCGGTCTGGATTACAAGTCTCGCGTTCATAGCGGCTAATCTTGGCGCTCAGGAAATGATTGGGATGTGCGCCTCCGGGGCGAAGTACGGCATAATGACCGCCCACTTCTATTGGCTCGGGGCTGTACCGGCCATGGTCTTTGTCGGCGTTTTTATGATGCCGTTCTACTTTGGCAGCCGGGCACGGAGCGTCCCGGAGTATCTCAAGCTGCGCTTCGACGAGAAAACTCGGGGTCTGAACGCGGTCACCTTCGCGATCATGACCGTTTTTTCTTCGGGAATCAGCATGTACGCCTTGGGCCTGTTGTTTGAATTGGTGCTGGGCTGGAGCTTTACGAACTCGGTACTCCTATCCGCGGCGATTGTGCTCATCTATACTCTGCTTGGCGGACTCACGAGCGCAATCTACAACGAAGTAGTGCAGTTTTTCCTCATCGTCCTTGGGTTCGCTCCGCTTTCCTACTACGCAGTCTCGAGGGCTGGCGGCTGGAGCGGCATCAAGATGCATCTTGAACCCGTCATGACCCACTCCTGGCGTTATGTTACCCACGCCAGCGAGAACCCGATGGGCGTCGAGCTCTTCGGTTTGGTCGCGGGACTGGGATTTGTTCTTTCGTTCGGATATTGGTGCACGAACTTTCTCGTGATCCAGCGCGCCATGGCCGCCGAAAATATGGCCGGAGCGCGGCAGACCCCGCTGTTTGCGGCGTTTCCCAAAATTCTGATGCCTTTCGTCGTCATTCTTCCGGGGATCGCGGCTGTTGCCCTGATGAATAGCTCAAGCGGGTACACGCTGCCGCTGAAACCAAGCGGTGGGTACGACTATGACCAGGTGCTCACGACTTTGATGGCGAAGTTCTATCCCTCGGGAATGCTGGGGATCGGACTGACCGCGCTCATGGCCTCGTTCATGTCGGGCATGGCCGGCAATGTGACCGCGTTCAATACCGTGTTCACGTACGATCTCTACCAGAGTTATTTCCGCAAGAACGCGCCAGATAGGCATTACCTGCATGTCGGAAGAGTGACAACCGTTGTGGGCGTGGCTCTTTCAGTGGCTACGGCCTACCTTGCGACCCACTTCAACAACATCATGGATTTTCTCCAGTTGGTGTTTGGGTTCGTTAACGCTCCGCTGTTCGCGACATTCTTGCTTGGGATGTTCTGGAAACGCGCAACCGGAGACGGCGCTTTCTGGGGATTATTGTTCGGCACCGCCGCGGCCGCATCCACACACGGACTCACGGTGGCGGAAGGTAAGGGCGGTTGGATCTCGAGCATTCACGAATTTCCGTCCGCCATGGCCCAGAATTTCTGGATTGCCATCATTGCCTTCGTCGTCTGCTTCGTTGTGACGTTTACCGTCAGTCTGTTCACGAAGGGGAAAACAGACGCTGAACTCCGGAACCTTGTCTACGGTGTGACGGAGAAGCCTGACCAAGGAGACGCTCCGTGGTACAAACGGCCGGGCCCACTCGCTGTAGTGGTCTTGGCCGTACTCGTGGTCTTCAACATTCTTTTCTGGTAATGCCATGGATGATCTTCGGCGACCGACCGGTCTTCTTTTCGCTGTCCTAGGGCTGATTCTTCTGTCCTACGGTCTTATCGATCCGTCAGTGCGCGCACCGCTGAACCAAGATACTAACGTCAATCTGTGGTGCGGACTGATTCTTTTACTATTCGGAGGATGCATGTTGTGGCTGTCGTTCCGGCGCAGATCGTAAGTGCTTTTCAGACCGCATTCGATACACCGGCGGTGCCGGCGATTTATCGAGCCCCGGGGCGAGTCAATCTCATCGGCGAGCATACCGATTACAACTTAGGCTATGTTCTGCCTATCGCGCTCGAGATGAGTTGTTATGCGGCGGTTGCCGCAAACGGGCGCGATGATCTGCGGATCTTCTCGCAAGATTTCAATAAAGGCTTCGCCATCCCGGTCGACTCCATCGAAAACGCAGAGCGAACCGGCGAGTGGCACGACTACGTCATCGGTGTCGCCAGAGAACTGGCCCGGCTTGAGGTCCCGCTCAGCGGAGCGGACTTGTTCGTTCAAAGTGAGGTGCCAGTCGGATCGGGGCTGAGTTCCTCGGCATCGCTCGAGATGTCCTCCGCGTGTGCGCTGCTGGGACATCGCTCGTTGAAACCGCTGGAACTCGCCCTCCTGGGGCAGCGCGCCGAAACTCAGTTCGTGGGAGTGCCGACGGGCATCATGGATCAGTACGCGTCTGTGTTCGGGCGACAGCATGCTGCCATTCGGATCGATTGCCGAAGCTTAGAGCACGAGTACGTCTCGCTTCCAAGTGGCGTAAGTGTACTGGCCGTGAACTCAATGGTGAAACATCAACTCGGCTCATCCGCCTACCGTGAGCGGGTCAACGAGTGCCGGGCCGCGGTAGAAGCTCTGCGGAAAACCGATCCCGCGGTTCAAAGCTTGCGCGACGCGACGTTTGATTTCTTCACGCGAGTGCAGGAGTCCGTTCCTCCCATTCCACGCCAGCGCGCTCGTCACGTCATTACGGAAAACGAGCGGGTCCTCGAATTCGCGCAGGCGGCATGTATCGGTGATCTAGAGAAGATGGGGCGGTTGTTTGTGGCGTCTCACCGCAGCATGCAGTACGACTACGAAATCAGTTGCGGAGAGATCGACTTCCTGGTCGACACTGCGTTGAAGATTCCCGGTGTTTATGGAGCGCGCATGACGGGCGGCGGCTTTGGAGGTTGTACCGTCAACCTCGTCCAGCGCGGACGTGAAGACGAGTTCAGGAGTGAGATCCGCGAACTCTATCATTCAAAGTACGGAATCACCCCGGCTTTCTACGATTGCGAGCCTGCAAATGGTGCCGGGATTTATTCTCCGGCAGCTTAGAGGGGCTACTCGGCACAACCGAGACATTTATCGCGCAGTGTCTGTGACCTCGGAAACTACCGTTATTTTCCCGCCCGCTGCCACAAAGCGCGCCAGAAAAGATTTCACTTCCGCCTCATCGATTCCGCAAACCGCATCTTCGACCAGCTCGATAGTGGCTCCCGTTCTCAGCAGACCGGCGACGGCCTTTTGCACACAATATTCCGTAGCCACGCCATACACAACGTAACGGCCCGCGGAAATGGACCGCAGTAATGGTTCAAGGGTCGGATTTGAGAAACAATCAAGTGACTGTTTCTCGACAACCACCTGCGCCGGAAGATTGTCGGGCACGCTGCTGACGCCCAATCCCGCGGGCGGAACCACAAGCGCTCCGCCGAGTAGCGTCCCACTTGCCTTTGTCTGGCCGACTGTTCCGGAGACGCAGTGCGGTTTCCACGTCTTAAACTCGGGATCGTCCTCAGTGTGCGCATCCGCGGTCGAGATGATCTGGATACCTTTGTGATGTGCGAAGCGCGTTAGCGTGCGAAGGGCGGGAACAATGCGCTCTGCTCCGGGAACGGCCAGTGCTCCGGCTGGGAACAGGAAGTCCAGCTGGGTGTCCACATCGAAGAAAACGGTCTTCACACAGCTATTATGAGCGTGCCGTCTTGGCTACTGACGAACAGCCTGGTGCCGGGTCCGCAGGCCGCTCGCAAGATCAATCAACCGCGGACTGATCTCGACCGGGTACGGTGCCGATTCTTCAAGTGAGAGGAGTTCGTTCGGAAGGGATGCGACAGCCGCTTGGGTATGGGCTCTGATCTGGGGCGCTGCGCGTAGAGATTCCACCAGTCTGCCCGCTACGAACACGGGCCGGATCAGCGGCTCTCGTCCCGAGAAGTCACTGTTGCACTCGCTCGCGAGCGCAACCATGTCGTGGTCCGGATAGCGATAGATCTGCTTGGCACCAGGTAATGTGCTCTTTTCGTCGCTGAATTTGGCCGCGTAGCTGACTGTAGCGTCTCTCCGCAGCTCGACGAGCTTGTATACAACGGACAAGCTCGGCGCGTCGGCCGAGGTGGCGAGTTGGGTTCCCACGCCGAACGCATCAATGGGCGCCCCCGCGCGAACGATCTCCGCGAGGCGATACTCGTTCAGATCATTCGTCGCGAAGATCTTTGCCGTCTGCATGCCGGCCCCGTCCAGGATGCGCCGTACCTCGCGTGATTGCGCAACGATATCACCGCTGTCGAGTCGTAATCCCCAGCAGGGCAGGCCGACCTGTGTCGCCAAACGCGCGCCTTCTATGGTGTCGTAAGTATCGATGAGAAACACCGTAGCGTCGCCGAGCAGTTTCTGGAGCGCCCGGAAGGACTGTTCTTCGGTCGAAAACGACATGGTCCAGGAGTGCGCCGCCGTCCCAAAAACCGGAATACCAAAGTTTTTGCCCGCTTGCGAATTACTGGTTCCGGAACAACCTGCGATGTAAGCCGCGCGACCCGCCAGGATGCCGGCTTCGGGCGAGTGAGCGCGGCGGCTCCCGAATTCGATAACGGGCCGGCCCTCTGCCGCGGTGACACAGCGGACAGCTTTCGACGCCACCATCGTTTGAAATCCGAAGGTCGAAAGCAGGTAGGTCTCGACGAGTTGGGCTTCCACAATTGGCGCACGGATAATCGCGATTGGCTCATTGGCAAAGACCGGTGTGCCTTCCGGTAACGCAAAGAGGTCGCCGCTGAAGCGAAGATCGCGGAGGAACTTAAAGAATTCCGGTGGCGCACTTTTGAAGGCGACCAGTGAGCGAAGATAGTCGATCTCGTCCGCTGTGAACCGTAAGTCGGAAAGGTATTCCACCGCCTGTTGCAACCCCGCGGCGATAAGGAAATTACGATTGTCCGGCAGCTTGCGGGCCGATAGTTCGAAAGTAGCGATTTCTCCGGTCTTGCCCGCTAAGAAATACCCGGCCGCCATCGTTAGTTCGTAGAGATCGGTATTGAGAGCGGACATGAGAGTTGGAAGGAGGGCAAGGCGGGTTGCTTTGTTCAGCAGCCCGCCTTTCGAGTCTACTTCTTTGACTTATTTTCTCCCTTGATGCTACGCGCGGCGTCCACGATCTCGTTCACCACTTTCGCATCAAGCTGATACAGGGATGGTTCGTTCTCACGGCGGGCGATGTAGCTGTCACCCGATTTCGAGAATTCGACTTTCTCGGTCTTCTTGCCATCGTTCGAGACCACTGTCGCCGTGAAGACCGGTGTCGTGAACCCGGAATCCACCAGCTTAGAAGCTGCCGCGTCCCGAAGCCGGTCGATCAATGTTTGAACCGAACCCGAATCCATGGTTTGCCCGTTCAGCTTCCAGTCCGTCCCGCTGCGTACGAAGCTCTTATCCCCGGCTGAGCCTGTGATGTCGATCTTAGTCGGATCACTGAATCCGAAGTCATAGAGCTTCTTGTTGCGGAACTCCTCCGGACTCTTTTCCAACTCTTTGCCGAGATCGGAGCTGACCTTGTACGCGCCCTTCACGAGACTGCTTCGAGCGTAGTAATCATCTTTGTTCTTCCGCACTTCTAAGGTCTGAGTTCCGGAAGAATCGCTGACTTTTGCGGTTGCTACCAACTTCGCGGAGGCGAAGTTAGCGTCCGCCTTTTTGGCGTCTTCCGCGCTCGTTGACAGATCCATTTTCGCGTCGCCGAGTTTGCGAATAAGTTCCTCCACCTGGAAGTTTTCAACCCGGTACGGCTTCGGTTTGACAATGCGCCATTCGTTAGCGTTGCTCTTCCCGAACTCCACATCGGTCTTCGGAGAAACTAGTTCTACACGCGTCAAATTGTTGGAATCGAATGTGAGGAGACGCTTATCCCGGAGATCGTTGACGCTCTTGTCCAACGATGTTTTGGTGGACGAGGCGACGGCATAGATCTTGGGGTCCGATCCCATTCGTACGTACACAAGGGAACCCGCCGGTACATCGTCACCGAAAAAGATCTCGTCTGACTTCCCGTTGTTCTCATGAACCGTGACGGTCAGGCTGGGAGCATTCAATCCGTACTTGGCGACATCCGCCGCCTTATCTTCAACAACGCTGTCGGCGGTGATCGGACTCAGAGACGAGGTCATGCTGGTAACCGCATCCTGATCTGCCCGGTATTCCGCCGGCGCCGCGATGGTCCACTTGTCCTTGTTTTTTTGGACCTCGACAGTGGACCCATCTTTCTTCTTGATGCTGATGCTCTTGATTTGAGCACTCGGTATATCGGCGAGTTTTGGATTTGCCGGCGTATTCGCCGTGCTCGACTGGGCCGCTTCAGGGTGACGCTTTGACCACCAAACCGCCCCGCTGAGAGCGACCAGCAATACGGCCGCAACCAGTAGACTTCGGGGTTTCATCTTATCTCCGTTTCACAAAGATTGAAACTCCGCCAAGAATGATGAGAAGCGGAATTGCAATCAGGTCGAAATAGAAGAAGAGATTCATCTGACGTTGATTGACGTTCAATCGTCGGTCTTCCGGCGGCTTCGGCCGGATCGAGATGAGGTCTTCGTCGGACGAAAGCCAGTTAATGGCATTCAAAGCCAGATCCCGGTTTCCCTGGAACGGAAGCATGCCATTGGTAATGAACCCCGAACCGCCAATCACCACGAATCGTCCCGGATTGTTCGGATTCCCGGTGTTGTAGCTGCCCGCGGCACCGAGAACAAATGGTCCTTTTTTGTTGTTCGGATCCGCCGGATTGATTTCGTTCGAATCCAGTTTCGTGGTAGCAATGGCGCGATCAGTCGTCGAGAAGAGCTTTTCAACTGTCGTCTTATCTCCATTCTTAACCTGAAGGGATCGCGTCACGGGGAAGCCTGTGAAGCTGCTCTTCAGATCGTTCACGATCGGGTGAGATTCATAATTATTCACTAGCGGAATCTCCGGTCCGTACCCGAAGAGTTGGCCCATCGGGTTCTGCTCAAGCACGAGGTCTTTGTCTTCCGTTACGCCCCAGCTCTCGAGAAGGTCCGTGAGCGGTTTGTTGTCGGATACGCGCTCCCGGGCGAAGTTTAAGGGAGGATCGAGCAGGAACATAACCCTTCCGCCACCCGTCACGTAGTTCTTGATTGCCGTGACTTCGTTGGGAGTGTAGTCCGATTGCGGCGCGGCGATGACGAGAACGTTGCAGTCCTTCGGCACTTCCGTTTTGTCGAGCAGAGTCACAGCCTGCGCCTGATAGTTGTCCCGTTCGAGTAACGTCTTGAACTGAGACAGCCCATTCGCGTCGGTGCCGTCCAATGCATGTTCCCGGCTTCCCGAGACAAAGCATACTTTTCGTACACCCTTCAGGTCTTTGACGAAAGCACCGGTGAGCCCCTCTTCGGTGAGAGATTTGGCTTCTTCGCGGCGGCCATTTGTCTCGACATAGGCCGTGCCGGGGAAACGCAGGCCATAGGAACGCGCCACAGTCGGTTGCTTTTGATAGTCGATGTACTGAACGTGGATCTTAGGGGTTAGATTCTTATATCGATCCAGCATCCCTCTGGCAGTTTCGAATCCGCTGCTCTTATCGATGTAAGTGATGGTCGCATCGGCCTTCAGATTCTGCGCCATCTTTTGTGTCTCTTGCGATAACGTGAAACGCTTGTTGCTGGTCGTGTCGTACGTTTTGTTGTAGCGGTTTGCCAGCCAGTTGATCAAAATGAGCACCGCAATGACAACGATCGTATAAAGGAGAGCCGTAGCTCCGAATCGCGTCTGCTGTGCTGAAGCGGAAAGCCTCGGCTTCGTATCTGCAGGGGCCGTGCTGCTGGTTTCGTTGAGACCTAAGTCAGCCATTATGACCTCCACCGCAGGGATTCAAGGGAGCGAGTGGTGAGAAACAATCCCAGGAAAATCATAGACAGGTAATAAATAAGATCTTTCGTGTCGATTACGCCGCGCGAGAAGCTGTCCATGTGGCTGAC
>JBJMGJ010000315.1:0-4421 GCA_045807965.1 Bryobacteraceae bacterium
GAACTCGATCTGCTCCGCCACACCGGCTTCACGCAGGCCTCGCTCCATTCGGGACGGCCCGAACCGAAATTTGCGTTCCGCCATGAGGACAAACTCGAAATTGGAGATTCACTTTTCGCATACTGTTTGAACGCATATTGGAAAATCCGGTCTTCGTCGCCGGAACGTCGTGAACTCACAATCCCACTGCACATCGTCGCAAACGGCCACGGCAGCCCTGGGCAGATTTTTAAAATACCCGAGCCGGACATTCGCAAGCGGCTATTAGCGATCGAGGATGAAACCGACGGATTGTTTTATTACGATGAGTCTGCTGCAGTTCCGGCGGTCGTGAGACGGAATGCTTTGGACGACCTACCGTTGAAGAGCGTGTACGCGCTAGCGGAGGAATATGTCTGACCAGCCGATTGCGTCTCTCCACAACTATTCTAGCCGGTTCTTGCGGTCGACCGACCTAGTGCGGGACTTCGACGACCCACAAGGCCTGAATGGTTATTGGCTCACGGACTTTGGTCGTTCGTGCCTTGGACGTATTTCAGATGGTTTCCGGCCCGGATCTGGAAGAAGAACATGGCGCCTTACCGGTGATTTCGGATCAGGAAAATCATCATTTGCATTACTGCTTGCGCACTCTGCCAGCGACGCCCGGCGCCGACTTCCCAAGTCACTCTTTACTGAGGTAGCAGAGGAATTCCCTGAAGCGCGAAAGCTCCGGTTCATTCCTGTTCTAGTTATCGGCACCCGAGAACGCGTCGCTCCGGCCATTCTGCGCGCCGTCTTCAAAGTTTTCGGCACAATCTATTCGCGGCGTGGGATCCGTTCCGAACTAGAGCTCGAGATAGAGAACCTCCTGTGCGACCCGCAACAGATTACGGACGCTGAGGTTCTCCGCCTTATCGAGAAGACCAACCGAAAGATAGTTCAGGACGGTCGAGGCTCCGGCATGCTCTTGATCCTCGACGAACTAGGGAAGTTCCTAGAATTCGCGGCGCAGAATCCAGATGAACAGGACGTATACTTCCTGCAGCAGCTTGCAGAGATGGCTGCGCGTAGTGGTCGTGTGCCACTGGTCACGGTCTGTTTGCTCCATCAAGGGTTCAACGCTTACGCGGCACAACTCACGCCCGCTAGCCAACGAGAATGGGAGAAAGTTGCTGGTCGATTTGAAGAGATCGTTTTCCGTCAACCGCTTGATCAGGTTGCGCTTCTGATTGCGTCGGCGCTTGACGTAACTACGGCTAACATCCCCTCGGCGCTCAAGAAGGAAGCCAGTGCAGCGCTAGATGCGGGTCTTGCCTGGGGATGGTTCGGAACATCTGCCAGTCGCGATACTCTCAGGCGATTAGCACATCGACTATTTCCTCTCGATCCTATCGTATTACCTATACTAGTGCGAACCTTTCAGCGTTTTGGTCAAAACGAACGGTCACTATTCAGTTTTCTCTGCTCTTATGAGCCATTTGGGATGCGGGCGTTCTCTAGCAATCCGCTAAGAGGAACCTCCCGTCCCTATCGTCTGGCCGACTTCTACGATTATATCCGCGCAAACTTCGGTCATCGCCTAGCGATCACAAGTTACCGCACCCATTGGAATGTCATCGAATCGAAGATTGAAGCGCATCCGACTGAGGATGCGCTCGCAACACGGGTGCTGAAGACGGTCGGTGTTCTTAATCTATTGAATGCCGACGACCTTCGGCCAACGCGCGACGCAATTTGTGCGGCGGTCGCTGGTTCGTCGGTAGAAGAACATCGTCAAGTTATTAGGTTACTTAAGAAGCTCCAAGGTCGGGACCTCCACTTTCGCGGTGCGTCGCGCGGTTATTCTTTGTGGCCATACACAAGCGTCGATATCGACGCTCGTCTGACTGAAGCGAAGCGTGCGATTCCGCATGTAAGCAAGGTCGGGGAAGCTATTCGACAGCAACTTGATAACCGCCCCGTAGTAGCGCGAGCTCACTACATTCGTACCGGAAACCTTCGTTACTTCGATGTTGATTTCTGTGATCCCGCGGATCTTGCACAGAAAGCGACCGAAGTGAAGACAAGTCGTGCCGATGGATTCATCCTGGTTCCTCTATGCGAGACTAAGGCGCACACGGAAGCAGCGTTGCATGCGGCGAAGCAAATCCGTGGTCGCGACGATCTCATCCAGATCATCGCCGTTCCGCGCCCTCTTCGTCATCTTGAACCCGCGGCCTTAGATGCGCTGCGCTGGGAATGGGTTCAGGAGAAGACGCCTGAACTTAACAACGACCCTTATGCCCGCGACGAAGTGCACCTCCATCTGCTAGAGGCGCGTAACCGCCTACAGACTCAAATTCAAGAGTTCATCGGACTAAACCGTGTCGGCAGACGGGTTACGCTTTCTTGGTTTTACCGCGGCGAACGCATTCAGCATCAGACTGGCCGCGAGGTGATGCGCTGGCTTTCAACGTTATGCGACTCCGTTTTCGATGCGGCTCCCCAAATTCGGAACGAACTAGTGAATCGCCACAACCTGAGCTCTGCGGCCGCGGCTGCTCGCATGCGCCTGATTGAGTTGATGTTCGCGAGCTCAGACAAACCTACTTTAGGGATGCCAGCGGAGCGAAAACCACCAGAAAGATCAATGTATCTGTCGGTCTTATACGCAACTGGTTTGCACCGCAAAGAGAAGCAAGCCTGGGAACTTGCCTATCCCGGCGGCCAGGGAACGGGCAATGTGCTTCCCACGCTCGAACGCATCCGAGCATTCATCTCTAATCGCTCAGAATCACGTGTTTCCGTTAGCGAGCTCTTGGGTGTATTGCGGAAACCACCATTCGGTCTTCGCGACGGCCTGTTCCCGATATTCCTAGCGGTCATTGCAATAGTCGAGGAACAGGAGATTGCGTTTTACGAGAATGGTACGTTCCTTCGCGAGATTGGTAGAGATGCCTTCCTTCGCATGACGAAGGCGCCCGAAAAGTTTGATATCCAGTACTGCAAAATCGAAGGCGTCCGCGCAGAGGTCTTCAAGCGACTTGTCGCGGTACTTGACCTCAAACCCATTGCCGGCCGCGGCGTCGAGTTACTCGATGTGGTAAAGCCGCTCTGTCAATTCGTGGCAAAGCTCCCACCATACGTTCTAAACACGCACAAGCTTCCGAGCGTCGCGCTTTCCGTTCGCGACGTTATTTTACACGCTCGCGAACCCGCCACTCTCCTGTTTCAGGATCTGCCGAGTGCCTGTGGTTTAGGCGCGATTGCAGCTTTGTCGGGAGCAACGAGCGGCCCCCTCTCATTCGCCAAAACACTGCGGGCTGCGCTAGATGATCTACGAGCGGCATATCCTGAAATGCACGAACGCCTGCGGATTCGGCTTCGTTCCGCCTTCGATTTGCCCGGTGATTTCCAGCAATTCAGAAAAGCCCTTGCGGAACGCGCCGAACAGATCTTGATCGAGATTTCGGAACCGAAATTGCGCGCATTTTGCCTTCGGCTGATCGACAAGAAGCTTCTCGACTCAGACTGGATTGAGTCTGTCGGCAGTTATCTAGCGTTGAAGCCGCCGATGAAATGGCACGATGCCGAAGAAGATTTGTTCAACAGCGAATTGATGGTCTGTGCCTCCCGGTTCCACCACGTCGAGAGCATCGCTTTCAGCCGGGGGCTGGCGCGCAACAGCACCGGCGTTCGGCTCGCAATCACGCAAGCCGACGGCGTAGAACATGAACGCGTTTTTCATTATGCCTCGAGCGAGCAGAGCCGGCTGGAGAAGTTGCAGCGCGAATTAGAGGTTTTTCTCAAGAAAGAAGGCCGGATTGGGCTCGCGGCCGCTTCCCGCGCGATTCTGACGAGCTTCAATGACCACTCGCGAGGCGTAGCATGAGCCAGCAGACGCGACACATTCTGTGCATGTCCGGAGGGAAAGACAGTACAGCTCTCGCTATCCATATGCGAGATCGGGTGCCAGAGATGGAATACGTGTTTTGCGATACCGATAAGGAGCTGACTGAAACATACGAATACCTGAACCAGGTTGAAGCATTCCTTGGGAAGGAGATTGTTCGCCTTAACGCAAAAGTCGGCTTCGATCACTGGTTAGAAGTCTTCGGTGGCTATCTTCCTTCACCTCAGATGCGATGGTGTACGAAGCTCTTAAAGCTTAAACCGTTCGAAGAATATGTTGGTGAGGAGTCTGTAGTTAGTTACGTAGGTCTTCGGGCGGACGAAGACCGCGTCGGCTACATCAGCACAAAACCTAACATCCGCGCAGTGTTCCCGTTCAAGGAAGACGGAGTGGACTACGCCGGCGTGATGAGGATTCTCCAGGATAGTGGTATTGGGCTGCCTCCTTACCTGAAATGGGGACGTAGTCACTCTGGGTGCTTCTTTTGCTTTTTCCAACGTCCGATCGAGTGGGTGCGACTACTAGAAACCCATCCGGATCAATTCGA